>DATHMS010000080.1:0-26840 GCA_035486795.1 Candidatus Sulfotelmatobacter sp.
CAGCCGAGGAACAGCACGCCGTGTTCGAAGGCCTTCTCGACGATCAGGTCGCGCTCAGCGGCGGCGTATTCCTTGGTCGACTTGTCCTTGACGATGTCGACGCCGATCATCAGGCCGCGGCCGCGGACGTCGCCTACCAGCCTCAGCTTGGCGGGCCAACTGGCCATGCGCTTCAGCATGTGTGCGCCTACTTCGGCCGAGTGATCGAGCAGATGTTCTTTCTCGATCACGTCGAGCGTGGCCAGCGCGGCGGCGATGCACACGGGATTGCCACCGAAAGTTGAGGCGTGCGAACCGGGCACCCAGTCCATGATTTCGGAGCGCGTCATCACCACACCGAGCGGCATGCCCGAGGCAATGCCTTTCGCAATGAGGACCATGTCGGGCTCGACGCCGGTGTGCTCGACCGCCCACCACTTGCCGGTGCGTCCGATGCCGCTCTGAACCTCATCCACGACAAGGAGAATGCCGTGACGATCGCAGATGCGGCGCAGCTCCTGCATGAAGATGGTGGGAGCGACTACGTACCCGCCCTCGCCCTGCACGGGCTCGATGAAGATGGCGGCCACTTCTTCAGGAGGCAGCGTGGTCTTGAACAGCTTCTCTTCGATGTAGCGGGCGCAACTCACCGCGAAGGCGTCAGGATCCTGCGTCGCATCTTTGCGTCCACGAAAAAGATCGGGATAGGGCACGTGCGTCACGCCGCCGAGGAGCGGCGAAAAGCGGCGCCGCTGCTGGGGTTTCGAGGCGGTGAGGGAAAGCGCACCCATGGTGCGACCATGAAACGCGCCGAAAAATGCGATGATGTTGGGCTTCTTCGTATGATAACGCGCGAGCTTGAGGGCGCACTCGACGGCCTCTGCGCCGGAGTTGCCGTAGTAGATCTTGTGCGGTCCGGGCATGGGAGCGATCTTCGAAAGGCGCTCGGCTAGCGTGACCATGCTCTCGTAATAAAAATCTGTGCCGGACATATGGATGAGTTCGCCAGCTTGCTTCTGCATGGCGGCGACCACGTGGGGATGGCAGTGGCCGGTTGAGGTGACGGCGATGCCGGCGGAGAAGTCGTAGAACTCGTTGCCGTCGACGTCGGTGATGACAATGCCGCGTCCGCTCTTGGCTACGAGTGGGTAGGAGCGGGTGTAGGACGGCGAAATATATTTCTCGTCGCCTGCTAGAACGCGCTTGGCGTTGGGTCCGGGCAGGGCGGTTTTGAGCTTTGGTCCAGCTGCAGTTATGTTCTTCGTGGTCATTGTCTTAGTGATCATGGAATCCTCCGTAAGGCAGTGGCCAGTGGTTAGTGGCCAGTGGTCAGTAAATGCGTCTCGGAACACGTTGCTCTGGTTCGAGCACACGTGGGACCGAAAGAATCTGGGCGGAGGATTTGTTAGTCGCTACCGAAGAGGCTGGGACGCAGGCGTGACGGAAGATTCGCCCGATAGCGCCGTGGACAGACCAGACAGCGCAGCCAGCACTCGGGCAGGTGCGTGTTGGGTAGACACGATTTGGAAACGTTGTGCAGCATGGGTGACCGTCGACATCACTATCACTAAGGCATTATAGCTTGAGGCAGCGCCTGGCGTAACCCCCAAAAGTCAGTGGCCAGTAATCGGTGGTCAGTGGCCAGTTAAAGGCAGCCCAGGGTAGCTATCCCCACATTTTCATTAATTACTTCCTTCGCCACCTTCAATTCCGTCTGCACGTACGTTTAGAATCTTAGTTTTGTTGGCCCTCGTCTGATATGTTTTAGCTTTCCTCGTTTTCTCACTGACATGTCCAGAGCACAGAGCCCAAGCCGGTTTGCGGTGATTCTTGCCTTTGGGCTGGTGTATCTGTTTTGGGGCTCTACCTATCTGGCTATTGATATTGCGGTGCAGACAATTCCTCCGGCGCTGATGTGTGGAGTGCGGTTTTCGATTGCCGGAGTGGTGATGCTGGGGGTGTGCGGGTTGACGGGGCGGCGGATCTGGTATTCGGCGCGGCAGATTTTGCTGGCTTCAGTGGTGGGAATTCTTCTGCTGATGGGTGGGAACCTGACATTGTCCTGGGCAGAACTTTCGGTGCCTTCGGGGCTGGCGGCCTTGATAATCGCCATCACACCGTTGTGGTTTCTGGTGCTGGACTCGCTGCTGTTGGGCGATCATCACATTTCGTGGCGAGGCAAGGCTGGGTTGGCGCTGGGGATGGCAGGACTGCTGGTGTTGTTCTGGCCGGAGTTGCATTCGACCTCGGCGCTGGGACGGCGCGAGTTTTGGGCGTCGCTCTCGCTGCTGGGCGGATCGTTTTCCTGGGCGCTGGGATCGGTGCTGTCGAAGCGCTGGCAGTCGGGAATGGATGTGTTCAGCGCGACCGGATGGCAGGTGACGGCGGCAGGCGCAGCCAATTTGTTGTTGGCATGGGTCGTGGGAGATTTTTCGCACGTTACCTGGACGGCGCGCGGCGTGAGCGCAGTGCTATACCTGGTGGTGTGCGGGTCTTGGATCGGGTACACGGCTTACATCTGGCTGCTGGAGCATGTGCCGACTTCGAAAGTTTCGACTTACGCTTATGTGAATCCAGTGGTAGCGGTGTTTCTGGGGTGGTTGGTTCTGCACGAGCGCGTGGATCGCTTCATTGTTATGGGGAGTGTGATTGTGGTGCTTGCGGTGATTCTAGTAACGAGCGCGAAGGTGAAACAGAAAATGGTGGAGGAGGAATTGCCGGCAGTGGAGGCGGCGGGGGATTGAGTCAGCGTTTAACATTCAAAGCTTGATTACGCTCTTACTTCGATCGATACCGGAACGTTCTGGCACAACTAAATGCTAGTCTGGCGATAGTTGTCTGTCGGGTACAACGGCTCGGATTTCTCTAAGGAGGCTTTGGTGAACGTACTTGCAAGGATTGTCATCGTACTTGCTGCCGCCGGGATGATGTTCAGCGAAGAACCGAAACAGAAGGAAGTGCCGGCAGTTAGCGTCGTGGGATACCTGCGCGATAGCGGTTGCGTGCATCGCTATCCCGAGTTCGTTAAGCCGGCCCCCAATGGGTGTGTCGAGGCTTGCGTCCGCGCTGGCTCGCCCCTGGTATTGCTGACAAAGGACGGGCAGATCTATCACCCGATTTCCGCCGATATACCCGATACCGACGTGCGCGCAAAGATGATGCCTTTCGCGGGCAAGCTGGTGAAGGTCACCGGGCATGTCTACGAGAGAGGCGGATCCAAGGCGATCGCACTCGAGCAGATTGAAGAGCAAAAGGAGTAACGCGCGGCCAGGCTCGGGCTTATTTCGAGGCTTCTTCATCTTCTTCGCTGTCGCTCGCCAAGTCCACTACGTGGCCGCGAACGGCGAAGGTTTGTTTGAGGGCGCCCGCGGGCTCGAAGGTTACACGGGCGGGAGCGCGCTGCCAGGCGGGCACGGGGCACGCAGAATCGGAAAGAGCGTCATTGGTTTCAACGGCGGCGATGCTTGCGCCGTCGAGAAGCTTCTTGAGAACTGGCTTGCGGCGGGTGATTTGGGCTACCACCGCGAAGATTTTTTTACCGTCATCGGAGATGCCGCAGTAGGCGGCATAGTCGCGGTACCAACTGGCGGCGGAGTAGACGACGTCGAATTCGGGAAGATTGATGGGGGAAATGTGGGCGGTGGTGCGGTCGACTAGTAGCCATCCACCGCGTTGCCATTGCCAGTGCGGCGGGGAGGTGGGTTCCTGGGGGAGGCTGTCGTTGACCCGAAAGGCACGGCGGATGACGAACAGGCGGTCAGTGACGTCGTGCGCAAGGCCTAGCGTGAATTCCTTGATGTGGGTGTCGACGAGAAGGGGCCGGACTTTCAAGGTGAGTGGCTTGTCGTTTGTGTCGCCGGTGCTGGACTGCGGGAAACACTGCACTGTGATCCATTTGCCGAAGGTAATGATGTGAGGCTTGGTCGCCGCGAGGGCGCTCGCCTGAGTGAGAATGATTAAGAGCGGCAGCGCGCCGAGGCGATATTGTGAGATGCGGACCATGGCAAAGGTTAAGCAGGAAACCGGCTGCAGGACAAGGTTAGACGTCACACGCGGAGCAATGGTTCTGAAGCGAGGTCCCGAAGTGGGACGGAGCCGGACCGTGACGGAGCGGTCTGTCTTAGGACGGCTACGTCGTGCATCACGTCGAGTTTGAGATTGCAGTAGAATGAATGGACATTCTTCAAGGGAAATGGGAGATGCTCCTAGAGTGGGAAAGACTGTGTAGGAAGTGGTGCCGTCCTTGCGGGACTCGGTTCCCTCTCTCGATCGCCTGCCCTGCACTTACGTGCGGGGCTACTGAATGCCGCCCCTGAAGGGGCTTGATTGCAATGAGTTTTCCTCACGATGTTCGTCCGGCGGTGAGTGGCGAGGGCCGGACAACTTTCCAACCGGATGCGGCTTCTGATCAAGATATGCATGTGTTACCGGCACGGCGGCGTGTGCCTCGGATTCTGGTGGTGGACGACCATCCTAGTATTACGGGGCTGATGAGCCAGTTGCTCACGCTGCGAGGTTATGACGTAGTAACGGCGTCGGATGCGGAGGAGGCCGGGGCGGAAGTGCGACGGCTGGCGCCGGACTTAATTTTGTCGGATGTGAAGATGCCGGGGAAATCGGGCTATGAATTTTGCCGTGAGCTCAAGAGTGATCCGGTAACGCGTCTGATTCCTTTTGTATTGATCACGGGATTGACCGACAGCACCGACAAGCTGCGGGGAATTGAAGCTGGAGCGGATGACTTCTTGAACAAGCCGGTGCTGGCGGAGGAGTTGACGGCGCGGGTGAAGTCGCTGCTACGGGTGAAGGAATTTACCGACGAACTGGAGACGGCGGACTCCGTGCTGTGCACTCTGGGGTTGATTGTGGAGGGACGCGATCCTTATACGGAGGGACACTGCGAGCGACTTGCGGCGCGGGCAGCGGATTTGGGGCGGCACCTGGGGCTGGATGAAGACTCGATTGTGGCGCTGCGGCGCGGAGGATTTCTCCACGACCTGGGTAAGATCGCGGTGCCGGATGAGATTCTGAAAAAGGGCAGCGATTTGACGCTTCAGGAGTGGGCGATCATGAAACAGCATCCGGTGACCGGGGAAAATATCTGCAAGCCGCTGAAGTCTTTGCGGCTGGTACTGCCGATTATCCGGCATCATCATGAGCATGCGGATGGGTCGGGGTATCCGGATGGGTTGGGGGCGGGCGAGATTCCGCTTCTACCGCGGGTTTTGCAGGTGGTGGATGTGTACGATGCGCTGCGTACGGCGCGGCCTTATAAGCCGGCGTTGTCGCATGATGATGCCGCGCAGACTATGCGCGATGAGGCCCGCCAGGGCTTGTGGGACGCTGGGCTGGTTAATGAGTTTTTCAGCATGCTGGTGGAGAAGCGCAGCGTGGCTTGAGGACTGGCTGTTCTCTGCTTCTTTTCAGTTCTCAGTTCTCAGTTCTCAGTAATCGGATTCTGGATCTCGGTTCTGAGTTTCCTCAGCCGGGTCTTTCCGACGTACAATGTCGCAGCCTTTTTTGCGGCGTGCAGAAATCAATGGACATCACTTACAGCATCGTCATTCCAGCCTATAACGAAGGGGCGCGGCTGGGAGCGACTTTGGAAAAGGTGCTGGGATACGTCCGCGCGCAAGGATGGAATACGGAAGTGGAAGTCATTGTGGTGAACGATGGGTCGCGCGATAACACGGCGGAGCTGGTGCGTGGGTTTGCGGAAAAGTATCCCGTGGTGCGGCTGGTGGAGAATCCGGGCAACCGGGGCAAAGGCTATAGTGTGCGCAATGGCATGCTGAATGCTCGGGGCGAGGTAGTGGTGTTCAGCGACGCGGATCTGTCTTCGCCGATTGAGGAGATGCCGAAATTGCTGACGGCGCTCGCTGGGGGCGCGGACATTGCCATTGGCTCGCGCTGGCTGCGGGCGGAGTTGCAGACACGGAGACAGTCGCTGCATCGGCAACTCTTTGGCCGGGTCTTCAACTTGTTGCTGGGGATTATTTTGGGATTGCGATTCAAGGATACGCAGTGCGGGTTTAAGGCTTTCACTCGGCAGGCTGTACACGCGATTCTACCGCTGCAGCGAATCGAGCGCTGGGGCTTTGATCCGGAGATTCTTTTTCTGGCGCGCAAGTTCGGGTTTCGGGTGGAGGAAGTGCCAGTGCTTTGGGGACACAGTGGTGACACGCGGATTCATCCTGTGGTGGATGGGACGCGCATGTTTTGGGAGATGCTGCGGATTCGCTGGTATGACTTGACGGGCAAGTATGACGGGGGTTCCGTGGCCGGCGCGCAGCCGGCCAAGACGCTGCCTGGAGGGCCTGGGCCGAGAGTTTGAGCGTCAGGCTGACTTCTGTTTTGTTTCTGAGACCGATTCCTTCAATGCCTCTACAACCTTTCGCCCCATTTCCGATGTTGGGACTTGATTCTGTCCTTCTCGGACCAGGTCGGCAGTGCGAAAGCCCTGATTCAAAACGGCGCTGACGGCGTTCTCGACGCAGGCGGCTTCGCGATCGAGTTGAAAAGAATGGCGCAGCAGCAGGGCTGCGGAAAGAATGGCGCCGAGGGGATTCGCGATTCCCTTCCCGGCGATATCCGGCGCTGAGCCGTGTACCGGTTCGTAAACGCCGACCGGGCCGCCGATGCTGGCCGAGGCGAGCAGACCCAGCGAGCCCACTATGCCACCGGCCTGGTCGGAGAGAATGTCGCCAAACATGTTTTCGGTGAGCACTACGTCGAAGCCCTGGGGGCGCTGTACCAACGACATGGCCGCAGAATCCACATACATGTGAGAGAGGTGCACGGCGGGATAGTCTTTGGCGCAGCGGGTAACGACTTCGCGCCACAGGCGGGAACACTCGAGAACATTGGCTTTGTCGACGGAGAGAACTTTCTGGCGGCGTTTCATCGCGAGGTCGAAGGCGACTCGGGCGATGCGCTCGATGGCTGGTTCGCCGTACGTCATGGTGTTAGTGGCGACTCGGGAGCCGGGATCGCCTGCGATCGACCGCGGCTTTCCGAAATAGAGTCCTCCGAGAAGCTCGCGGACGATCATTATGTCGGTGCCGCGGACTAGATCGGCGCATAGCGGGGAACAATCCTCCAGGGCGGGAAAGCAGATGGCGGGACGAAGGTTGGCGTAGGCGCCTAGTTCGCGGCGCAAGCGCAGGAGTCCAGCTTCGGGGCGAAGGTGCTGAGGATAGTGGTCGAAGGCAGGGCTGCCTACCGCGCCGAGCAGGACTGCCGAAGAAGAAAGGCAGGCCTGGATTGTGTCGGCGGGCAGAGGATCATTGACAGCTGTTAGTGCTGCGCCACCGATGTTCTTGCTTTGCAGCTGGAGCTGGTGGTGAAATCCGTCGGCAATCGCTTGCAGAACTTGTACCGCTTGTTCGGTGACTTCTGGGCCGATGCCGTCGCCGGGGAGGATGGTTAGGTTGAGGAGCATGCGGGGACTAGTTTAGCGGAAAGTAGTTTTGGGGTGCAGATCCTTGCAAACCATTTCGTGGCGCGAAACAAGAATAATGACCTCAGAGGCCAAAGCCCGATCCAACAATCCGACCTTCATCGCAGGCCAGGAAGGCCTGCTCCACCCTCCTACGGTTCTTCGAGGTACGGGTTACACGCCCCAGAGATAGTCTTCCTGCTGCTGATCGTGATGATGATCGGGGCGGACGGGGACGCCGAAGACGTTGGGTTGCGACGCCATCGGAAATGGCCGCGGTGGTTCGGGGATCGTCGCGCTGGCTGCTGCGG
The DNA here is from genome assembly GCA_035486795.1 of Candidatus Sulfotelmatobacter sp. Classification (GTDB taxonomy): domain Bacteria; phylum Acidobacteriota; class Terriglobia; order Terriglobales; family Acidobacteriaceae; genus Sulfotelmatobacter. Next base: position 7,729 of record DATHMS010000080.1, read on the forward strand.
ACACTGCCGAGGGAAGCGGCTCGAACAGCGGAGTGGCTGACCCGGCCGGCTTGTGAGTGTCACGGATCAACTCGAGCAGGTGATGATCCTCGACGTGCTTGATCTTGTCGGCGAGGCGAACGAAGCGGCGATAGATGTCATCGAGGGCGCGGCGGTCGAACTGGTAGCCGAGTTGTTCGCAGCGAATCGCAAGAGCGTGACGGCCGGAATGCTTGCCCAGCACGAGTTTGGAATCGGGCACGCCGACTGACTGCGGCGTCATGATTTCGTAGGTGAGCGGGTTCTTGAGCACGCCGTCCTGATGGATACCAGCTTCGTGGGCGAAGGCGTTGCGGCCGATGATGGCCTTGTTGGGCTGAACGGGAACGCCGGTGATTTCGCTCAACAACTGGCTGGCGGGGAACAGATGTTCGGCGGCGATGGCCGTTGCGTAAGGATAGCGATCGTTACGAACGCGAATGGCCATGACGATCTCTTCGAGTGAGGCGTTGCCAGCGCGCTCGCCGATGCCGTTGAGGGTGCACTCGACCTGGCGGGCTCCGGCGGCGACGGCCGCCATGGTGTTGGCTACTGCCATGCCTAGATCGTTGTGGCAGTGGGCGGAGATGGTGACATTCTCGATTCCCTTGACGCGGCGGCGGATGGTTGCGATCAGATCGCCAAACTCGGCGGGCACGGTGTAGCCAACGGTGTCAGGGATATTGAGCGTGGTCGCGCCTGCTTCGACGACCGCTTCGAGCACCTGGCATAGGAATTCAGGATCGGTGCGAGTGGCATCTTCGGGGGAAAATTCAACGTCAGGGCAGAGTGACTTAGCGAAGGCGACGGCTTCGCGGGCCTGGGCGAGGCATTCCTCGCGCGTGATGCGCAGCTTGTACTTCAGGTGAATGTCGGAAGTGGCCAGAAAGACATGGATGCGTGGGTGAGCGGCGTCTTGCAAGGCTTCCCAGGCACGTTCGATATCCGGGCGGCAGGCGCGGCAGAGGCCAGCGATGATGGGGCGGCGGATGACCGCGGCGATGGCCTTTACGGCAGCAAAGTCGCCATCGGAGGCTATGGGAAATCCGGCTTCGATCACGTCGACGCCGAGCCGGTCGAGCTGGTGAGCCAGGCGCAGTTTCTCAGGGTGGTTCATGCTGCAGCCGGGTGACTGTTCGCCGTCGCGCAGGGTGGTATCGAAAACTTTGATGCGGATCTGGTCCGTGACCATGGGCCTTCCTTCGAGAAAGCAACGATATTGCGGCTCTGAGGTTTATGGTACGGTGAATGCGGGTTGAAGCAAAACTTATAATTCTTCATTGATCATTAGTTTTTCTTCTATGATAAGCTGTGCTAATGATTGTTGAAGTTTGTATAAGGGGATGATAAATGGAACTTTCGCAGCTGGAGGTCTTTCTGGCGGTGGCGCGCGAGCACCGGTTCTCGCGAGCGGCGGAGAAGCTTCATCGGACGCAATCGGCGGTGAGCCAGACCATCCGCAAGCTGGAGGATGAACTGGGAGAGGCACTGCTCGACCGGTCATCGCGGGAAGGGGTGCTTACGGACGCCGGGCAGGTGCTCTATGAGTACGCCGAGAAGTTGCTGAATCTGCGGCATGACGCTCACGAATCTCTGGCGTCTCTGCGGGAGCTGCAGAAGGGCAAGCTGGTGATTGCGGCGAATGAATTCACGGCGCTTTATCTGCTGCCGGTGCTGGCGGAATTCCGGCGGCTGCATCCCATGATCAAGATCACGGTGCAGCGGGCGCTGGGCAGCCAGATTCCGGACGATGTGTTGCAGCACAGCGCCGAACTCGGCGTGTTGTCTTACAAGCCGGAGGAACCGCGACTGCACTCGGTGGTGACTTATCTGGACGAGTTGGTGCTGGTGGTGCCGCCGAAGCATCCGTTGGCCTCGGCGAGGGAGGTGAGCATCCGGCAACTGGGGGCGGAATCGTTTGTGGCGCACATTGTTTCGTCTCCCTACCGAGAGAAAGTTTTGCAGACCTTCCAGCGGCACAAAACGCCGCTGCATATGGGACTGGAGCTGCCGACGTTGCAAGCCATTAAACAATTCGTCGCCATGGGAAACGGGGTGGCATTTATGCCCGAGATCAGCGTGGAGGCGGAACTGACGCGGGGAGAACTGGTGCGGATTCCGGTGCGGGAACTGCGGGTGCAACGGAAGCTGCGTTTGATCTACCGCAAGGAAGCAGGGCTGTCGCATGCGGCGCGGGCATTTTTGAAAGTTGCCGAGGCAGTGGCGTTGGAGCGGGCGGGGCGGTACCGTTTTCAGCGGGAGAGCTAGAAGAGGCTTCAGACCCCTGAGGGGCTGAAGCCCGTCGATTAGTGGCGGCTTTTGACGCAGGTCTGGAAGGCCTGCTCGCCCGCGGAGGCGGAATCAGCAGTCGGCGCAGGCCTCTGTGGGCTGGAAGGCGGCCACAGCTTCGCTCACGCTGGGGTGAATCTCGAGGACCGAATCCAAGTTGGTAAGATCCAGAAGTTCGCGCACGAGTGGAGTGGGGCTGGCGCACTTCAGGTCGGCGTTTCGGGATCTGGCCCAAGTATGGAGACAGGCCAGTTCGCCGATGCCGGCACTGTCGATGGAGCTGACACCACCTAGATCGAGCACAACCTTGCCGCCGTTTTCGAGGAACTCACCAACCAGGCGCGAAAGGGCAGCGGCCTCGTCGCGATAGACGATGCGACCCTGGCAGTGAACGATCATCACGTCGCCGAGATTGCGAGTTTCCAAACTGAGCTTCAAGTTCAACTCCTTATGTTGTGTTCCGAATGCAGCCAGATTGTGCGGCTGCGGCCACGTCTGCCAATTTCTGTTCGTGGATTCCATGCTAATAGATAGACGAGGACCGAGGGGTTTTGGAATCATGAAAAGAGTGTAATTTTTGGGCAAGTCGTCCCAGTCCTGCACCGCAGAATTTCCCGGGACGGGGCATCCTGTGTCTCCGATAGACTGCATCTAACGAATTTCGCGCATTCAGGTAGAATTTGCTGCTGGCACAATTGCCGGGGAGGAATCATTTTCGTGTCAAAAACCGCTGCCGTAGTTCTGGCGTTCCTGAGCTTAATGCTGTTGACGACCATGTCGAGAGCCCAACTGCTGCCGAGTGGAAACGTTTATGTGGGAGCTGCCTACGCCGATTCGGTTGATGTTATAAACCGCTTAACATTTCGGGGATGGGAGGCCTCAGGGGAAGATTTCCCATTCAAACGCTTTTCCTACCTCGGGGTGGTGCTAGACGGGAATGGCTTCTACCGGCAGGGAGTGCAGCAGTACAGCGCTCTTCTCGGTCCACGAGTTTCAATGCATTACGGAAAGTGGCGCCCGTTCGTGCACTTGCTGGGCGGGGTGCAGAGAAATGACGGGGGCGGGGTAATCCATTGGCCGATTGCGGAGGATCTGGGAGGTGGAGTGGATCGCAAATTCCAGTTGCTCTTCCTTAAGAACTTTTCCTGGCGGCTGCAGTTTGACTACGAACGTACCCACGAGCTACACACGACGCAGAACGATATTCGAGGATCGGCCGGACTGGTGTGGCGCTTCTGAACAGAATGCGCATCCAGGCCCTGCGGCCCGCAAGTTGACGATTTCCTATTCGCTGGCATCTAACTTTTCGCGACGTCGTAATTCAGCCCGGCTTATAAGGCTAAGGTTAGGATCGCTATGCGAAAAATCGGATTCATCGTTGTTTCTTTGCTACTGCTCGCTGGTCTGGCGAGCGCTCAGTTTCCGACCAGTGGAAATGTTTTTTTCGGCTACTCTTACTACAATGCGAGTCCTCTGCCCGTCGAGACAAGCCGCACGAATCTGAATGGTTGGGAGGGGTCCTTTGAGGGCAAGATCATACCTTGGGTCGGCATGGTGGCTGACTTCAGCGAACACTATGGAAACGCTTCCAGCTGCATTCTACCTGTAGTGCCGGTGGGTTCCGGGTCGGGGCAGAGTAGCTGTTCGAATGTGATCTCCCACGAGCAGAACTTCTTCTTCGGGCCACGGGTGTCCCTCTCTATACGGAAATTCCGCCCCTTTGCTGAGGCACTGTTCGGGGGCGGGCACGTCAATACTAACGGTTTCGGCTCCGATACTTCGTTTGCGACGGCCCTTGGCGGCGGACTCGACTACAAAATCATTCGTCCTGTCGCGTGGCGATTCCAGGGAGACTACATACAAACGCGTTTTTTTGGAACGACGCAGAATAATGTTCGGTTGTCGACGGGAATTGTGATTCGCTTCTGACACGTTTTTCTGGGGTAAGCGAAACAGGATCCGGCTGGTTAGCTGGATCCTGTTTCGTGTGGCCACCAAGAAAACGCCTGCAAAGGATCTAGGTTCAGCCAATTATCCGGCTTAGGTCTGCCAGTACTTGTGATCGCGCAGAAAGTAGTTTTCGTTCCAGTAGTTCATCGCAGTCTTCAGGAACAGCCAGCCCACGCGCAGATGCCCCATCTTTTGGAAGCGGCGGTTGGTGGTGTAGACGCCTCCGCGAACGATACCGAAGCGTTTACGCTCGATCTGCTGGCTGAGCAGGTAGTCTTCGGCGAAGAGAACCTGTTCATGGAAACCGTGGAGTTCGCGGAATTTCTTCAGGTCGAACAGCATGAACATGCCGGTGGCGAAGGGATGATGGAGTTGAGAGAGGTACTGGAAGAAATCGTTGCCCGCGTAAAACAGTTTATCGATCCAACTGCCGCCGCGGCAGAGGATGTTTGTGGTCACACAGTGAAGTTGCTTGCGCTGGGCCAGTTCGACGGCGCGACGCACCACGGAAGGGTGCGCCAGTTCGATGTCGGCATCGAGAAAGAGAACGTAGGCGCTCTCGGCCTGGGCTGCGCCCAGGTTGCGGCCGACTGATGGCATTCCGCCGCGGATCACGCTGACGTTCATGCGGTCGCGGAAGGCGAGAACAACTTCTGGGGTGCCGTCGGTTGAATTGGCGTCAGCGACCAATACTCTCGTACTCGACATCCTCGAGTAATCCTGACTCATCAGCGACGTCAGCAAACGAGGAATCAGCTTGGCCTCGTTCTTGGCTGGAATCACGATCGTCAGCTCGCTGGTCGTATTCGTGCTCGTTAAACTCATGCTCGTCGAATTCATGGATTTGGACCCCCGCTTCATCGATTGTGAGATACGTCAGGCGGGAATCGACCCATCCGCCTGAGTTGTAGTAGTGAATTCCGTCTTGTTCGATGTGGACGGCCTGGTGAGTGTGGCCGCAGAAAATGCGGTCACCATCGTGCTGGCGCGCGTATTGCAGAGCTCCTGCAGACACCTTCGGCGACATGCGGAGCCAGCGTGTATTTAGCCGGTCAATGAGCCGGGCGATGGGCTTGCTCCTGAAGTCCAGCTTCTGCAACTTGAGATAGAGCGACGTACCGATCCGGCTGAAGCGCAAGTTGTTTACCTGGAAACCGTCAAACTGATGACCGTGGATCGCGATGTGGCGCAGTCCTTCGTACTGCCAGACGTAATGTTGGTAGACGCGGACGCCGACCAGGTGCGACATGATGTTGGCGAGTCCATGGTCGTGGTTGCCTTCCACCCACACGACCTCGATATTGCGCTTGGGGTTGGAGAGCTTGCGAATGTAGCCGAGGAACTTCCAGTGGTCTTTGGTCAGGCGGGCGAAGTTAAGGTCGGCAAAGATATCACCCAGCAGGATCAGACGCTGGAAGCGGTGTTCCTTCAGCACGCGCGTGGCTTCACGGGCATGGCTGGTCTCTGCACCGAGGTGCAGGTCGGAAAGGATCAGCGTGTTGTAGCCATGCAGATCCACAGTCCAGTTGTAGCAAGCGAATGTTACGGGGTGATGAAATATGCATCAAAATTGGTGCAGTGGTTACTCGAAGGTAATGAGTTAGTAAACAAACGGCTTAGCGATGAACGCCCACGAAATGTTTCGGTTTTGTGAATGGGGAGCGGCTTTCACGTAGACTGAGTTTCCTTTGAAAACCATCGGACACATTCTGGCGAGGTACACGGCGTGGGTTCTGCATCTGCTCGGGCCGCTTGGGATCTGGGGCGCTTTCGTGATCGCATTTGCGGATTCCGCGCTGCTGGGTATGCCCGTGGACGCAGCTGTAGCGTTTTATGTGTATCAGGATCATCGACGACTGCTTTTCTATGTGGTCATGGCTTCGCTCGGTTCGGCGCTGGGCAGCATTCCGCTTTACGTCGTTGGTTATGTGGGAGGCGAGAAGGTGTTGCGCAAGCGGATTTCGGAAGAGAGGTTTCTGCGGATTCACAAATCGTTTGAACAGCACGAATTCTGGGCACTCATGTTTCCCGGAATGCTGCCGCCGCCCATGCCGTTCAAGATCTTTGTGCTGGGGGCTGCGGTGTTCGAGATGCGGTTCCGCGACTTTCTGGCGGCCATTTTCGCGGGAAGATTTGTGCGTTTCCTGGTGCTTTCGTTGCTTACGCTGTGGTTCGGACCGCAGATTGTGGGACTGATGGGGACGGTTTTTCGGCAGCATTTGTATTGGGTGCTGGCGGCGGTTGCTTTGGGGGCACTGGCTTGGGTGCTGTGGTGGAGGAGCAAAAGGCCGCGAGGGACGAACTAGACCACGCTGCCACGCCTCGCTGCCCTCGGCTGGACCCTTCGGCGTCGCTCAGTGCAGGCTCGCGAGGCGCCCGTCCTCAGATGGACCTTGCCAATCTCACGCGGCAGCGATGTGGTCGGTGGAAGTTTTGTGCATCCAGCCGGCGAGCGCGTGCAGAAATACCGGGGTTCCAAACATCGCTATGGAGAAGAACAGATCGCTCTCGACCGTACCGCGAAAGAATGGGAGCCCGGCGGCATAGGACGTCATTAGGCCGCTGAAGGTCTTGGGGTACATCTGCCATGCGGCCCATACCGCGAAATTACTGATCAGAAAGAACGAAACGGAACTGGCGAGCGCAGCGCCGATCACGCGGACCGGACCGGACTTCTCCCGCAGATTGGTGCCAAGCCAGAGGATTGCCGCGTACCAGGCCCAAGTGACGAAGTTGTCCCAGGTGAACGTGTAGGAGTAGATGAACTTGGTAAGGACGACGTCGGTTACCGCCAGCAGGACCAGAGGAATCCACAACTGACGCCGCGAACCACGGGCCCCGAAGAACAGCAGCGATGCCGCCAGCGGGGTAAAGTGCCAGGCGTGCGGCAGGAAATGCAACGGACCCATGAAGGGCAGAAAACGGACGGCAATGGCGAGCAAAATGAACAGATAGGCAAGCATGAGCACCTCGGTCGGAGCCGAAGTATTATTTTGGGCGCGGGAGGGCAGGTACGTCAAGCGGCAGCGGTTGCTTCGGGCAAAACGTCTCGCTGCGTCCGCCAGACAGCCGCGGCGCCCGTCCCACAATGAGTGCGATGGTTTCCGCTTAATCCGGTTCGGGGACGGCCTTTTGATTCTTGCCGGAACCGTAGATGTCGGCGACGATGTGGAGGTTCTTGTCGAGTTGGACGCCTGCGCCCAAAGCCCGGCGCGCCTCGCCCCTGCGGCTGAGCAGGCTGGGTAGCTGCACGAAGCGCAAATCCTGGAAGTCCACGATGTAGCCGCTTTCCGGGGGCTCGAACACCTCGGTCTGGGTAATCGGGTACTGCGCCCAATCGAGGTAGACGCGGCCAAGGTAGGAGCGTTTGGCCGCTATTGTGATCGGAGTCTCCTCAGGCTTGTAGTGGATGTCGAGCCTACCGTCGGGATCAACTTCCGGTCCCAGAGAGTTCACCGGAGCGAGGGCGAAGAAAGCTGGAGTCTCCACGACGCCATACCAGTGGAATGGATCAGCGAGTGCGGGATAGGCGGAAACGCGCAGCGGGTCCGCGCCTTCGTAGGTGCGAGCAGCCAGGGCGCTGACTGCGCGGCGATGCTCGAAGTCGCGCAGGCCCCAGAGCAGGACCACGCCTGCCAGCGCGACGGTGGCTGCGACTCGGCCTTTTGGCCCGCGTCTGCGCGCACCGATTTCCTGGTCGATCAGTGAGAAAAACGATGGAACAATTAATCCGAGGAGCAAAAATCCGAACATCACGGGTTCGAAGATGAAGACAATGTCCCATGAATACCACTTCTCGGAAAAAGGCCAGAACGGGCGGACGCCGTAGTTGTTGGTGAAGTCGAGCAGGATGTGGCTGAGCCCGGCGAGGCAGGCATATAGGAAGAGCAATCCCCAGCGCGGAGGGAGATTGGGATCTTTCACCTTGCGCCCGCGCAAGCGCCAGATCAGATAGACAACGCCGAGGACCGCGGCGGCGTCGAGTGGAACTCCGAGGAAGGAGTGGGTGAATCCGCGATGATGGGCGAAGGCGAAAGCCGGGCCGCGGAAGCGGCTGAGGACGTCGAGGTCTGGAGCTTCCGCGGCGAGCGTCAACACCGCGGTGGCGAGCGCCGTTTTGCGGTTGAGTCCGGCGCGGCCCATGCAGGCGCCGGTTAAGAAATGCGTGATGGGTTCCAAGGTCTAAGGATTCTATTTGGCGGCGCTGGTAATTGCCAGAGGAGCGAAGTCTAGCGGGCAGGGGTCAGCAACGTGAGTGCGTTCGGTGCGATGGTGATTTCAGCAGGCAGCGTCCCTACCAGTTCGCCGTCTGCCTCGACGTACACCTTCGGCTGCGACTGCGGCACGCCATCGGCGGAGGCTGACGCAGGCGGGTACTGGCACGAAACCCGGCGGCTGTGCGCCAGGTCAATACCCGGGACTTTCCAATTGCTCCGCAACAATCCTCGCGTTACGTAGAGAAGATAGGCGAGGCGGCTGGCGGTGCGGCAGACAATCAGCCGGAGATCGTCGCGATCGAGAGAAGCTCCTGGCGCTAGTTCCTGCAGCACTCCACCGAAATTTTGGATGCGCACGGCCATCAACTCAGTGACATCGGCCCGGCACGGTTGTTGCGATCTGGCGTCACCGAACTCGACCAGAAAGCGGGTCATGGGATGCGTGAACCAAAGCTGCCAGGCTTTGGAGTAATAGGCGGTCATGCCCAGACGCTGCTTGGTTCCGGCGTGAAGTTTGTAGAAGAGGTGAGCATCCACTCCCGCCCCGGCCGCGACGATGAAGAAGCGAGAACCAGGATGACCTTCGAGATCGAGATACTGTACGCGCCCGAGCGCAATGCGGCGGGGCGAGGCGCAAAGAGCCGCCCGCGCCGCTGCCGCGACATTCATGGGCAGGCCGAGGTCGTGCGCGAGCGCGTTGGCGGTGCCTATGGGCAAAATCGCGAGAGCGGTGGCGGTGTTGGCCAGCACCTGGATGAGGTTGTGAATGGTGCCGTCGCCGCCGCAGGCAAAAACAGTGTCACAACCTGCGAGGACAGCTTGCCGCGCTTTCTCCTCCGCGTGGGCACGAGAGTCGGTGAGGACGAGCTGAGCATCGACGTCTGCGCCACGGAGCACGGCCAGCACGGATTCCAGCTCTGTTTGACGCCGCGCGCGGCTGCCGCCGGAGTCAGGGTTATAGAGTAAAGCCGCTTTGCGCATGGCTGGATCGAAGCTGGATTGTACTTTGAAGCAGGGGGAAGTGTGAATTGACGCCGGACGGCTTATGCATTGCCTGACTGATCTCTGCGAATGGAGTAGACCAGGCTCGGGTGGCCAAATCGGATCACTTCCTTCCATACGGTCATGCCATTTTTTTCCGCCACGCGACGCGAGGCGAGATTCGCGGGATGGATCAGGGAAATCAAGTGGTCGACGGGAAGGCGGGCGAATCCGAAATCGCGGCAGGCGCGGGCGGCTTCGGTGGCTAGACCCTGTCCCCAGAGATCGCGGCGCACGTGGTAGCCGATTTCGATCTCATCCGTGCCATCAACAGTCTGAACCGTCATGCCGCAATCACCGATCAACTCGCCGTTCGCCTTCAAAACCATCGCCCAGAGCCCATGGCCGTCTTTAGTGTAGCGGCGCCGGTTGCGGGTGATCCATTCTTCGACTCCGGCGCGATCGAATGGCGTGGGATAAAAGCGCATGGCCTCTGGATCAGAGATGATGCGAGCCAGAGCGTCCACATCCTCGGGGCAGAACTCGCGCAGAATCAGGCGCGGCGTCTGGAGGATTTGCTTTGTATTGGCCATGTCTCACAGTCCAGGTTTCGTGGCAAATTCCTTCCCTGGTGCAGTCTCCGACTATAATCTGCGCGATGGTTTCCTCAAGCAAAGACGCCGAAAAAAAGATCGAAGCTCTTCGCGAGAAAATACGGTACCACGAATACCTGTACTACGTTGTGGACAATCCGGAGATCAGCGACGCTGAGTTCGACAAGCTGACAAGGCAGTTGAAGGATCTGGAGGCGGAGCATCCGGAGCTGGTCACCGCGGACTCGCCCACGCAACGGGTGGGCGGTAAGCCGCGCGAGGGATTTGTCAAAGTGCCGCACTCTTCTCCGATGTTGTCGCTCGACAACACTTATAGCGAGGAGGAACTGCGTGACTGGGAACGACGCGTGCATGAGTTGAGTGGCCGAAAAGATGTGGACTATGTTTGCGAGTTGAAGCTCGATGGCATGTCGCTGGCCCTTATCTATGAAGATGGAAAGCTGGTGCGCGGAATCACTCGGGGCGACGGAAGTGTGGGGGAAGACGTTACCCTCAACGTGCGCACGGTGCGATCGGTACCGCTTTCGATTCCAAAGGAGAAGTTGAAGAAAGCCGGCATCCCCGCTGACTTCGAGGTGCGCGGTGAGCTGCTCATGCCCACAGCATCGTTCAAAAAGATTAATGAAGAACGCGAGCTGAATGGACTGCCAACATTCGCGAATCCGCGCAATTTCACTGCGGGTACCGTGCGGCAGCTCGATTCCAATATCACCGCGGCGCGCCGCTTGGATTATTTCCCCTACATTCTGCTGCAAAACGGCAGGACGTATTTTGATCATCATTCGAAAACGCTGGCGGCTCTCGAGGCCGCCGGCTTCAAGGTCAATCCAAACCGCAAACTCGTACGATCGATGGACGAGGTTTGGGCATTTATCGAGCATTGGGAAGAGAAACGCGATTCATTGCCTTATGAGATTGACGGCATCGTCGTAAAAGTGGATCGAACTTCTTTGCAGGATGAGCTCGGGTTCACGGGCAAGGCTCCGCGCTGGGCGATTGCTTATAAGTACGCGGCTCGGGCCGGGATCACAAAGCTGGAATCCGTTCGATGGCAGGTTGGCCGGACAGGAAAACTTACGCCGGTCGCTGAGCTGGTTCCAGTTGCCATCGGCGGAACAACCGTTCGCAACGCGACTCTTCACAACGTGGATGAGATCGGACGCCTGGGCATCAAGATCGGCGATTGGGTGCAGGTCGAGCGCGGCGGCGACGTGATTCCGAAAGTCGCCAGGGTGATCGACGACAACAGCAAAGACTACCCTCGCGGGAAAAAGGAAATTGAAATTCCGGAGAAATGCCCGGTCTGCGGAAACAAGGTCGTTCGTACCGAAGGCGAAGTTGACTACCGGTGCGTGAACGCGAATTGTCCCGCCAAGCTATTGGGCACGATTCTGCACTTTGCTTCGCGCGGGGTGATGAATATTGACGGTATGGGAGACGCGCTGGTGACGCAACTCACAGAACGTGGGCTGGTGAAGAATGTTGCGGACATCTACAAGCTGACGAAAGACGACCTGCTCAGCCTGGAGCGTATGGGTGATAAATCGGCGCAGAACATTCTGGATGAGATCGAGGCATCGAAGAAGCTGCCGCTGGAACGAGTGATCTACGGTCTCGGCATTCGAATGGTTGGCGAGCGGACGGCGCAATTTCTAGCTGAGCATTTTGGATCGATGGAAGCGCTGGAAAGTGCTGGCGTGGAAGAGCTGCAGGATGTGAACGAAGTCGGCCCGCGAATCGCTGAGAGCATCGTAGAGTTCTTCAGCATTGCGGCGAATCGCAAGCTGGTCGAACGTCTGCGCGAAGCTAGGCTCACATTAACGGGACAGAAGAAGCAGCGGGGCACGAAGCTTGCCGGCAAGACATTTGTGCTGACCGGGACGCTGGCGCATTTCACGCGGGACGAAGCCAAGCAGATGATTGAAGATGCCGGGGGCAAGGTCACCGGCTCGGTGAGCAAGAAGACGGATTACGTGGTCGCGGGGGCGGATGCCGGGTCGAAGCTGGACAGGGCGAAAGAGTTGGGGGTTGAGGTAATAGATGAGAAGGAATTGGGGCGCATGGTCGGCTGATGACATCCCTCAGGGGCTAAAGCCCGCATCTCTGGTGGCTCGGGGCGGCACGGCTGAAGCCGTGCCCATCCCGAACGAATCGCGGATAGCTTAGGTCTCTTCTGCCTTAAAGACCTTCCTCATCCTCTTCCATGTCTCCTGCAGCGTCTCCGGCAAAATCCGCGTCTCGCCCACGACCGACATGAAGTTCGCATCCGCCACCCAGCGCGGCAGGACGTGCATGTGGATGTGTCCGGCGACGCCAGCACCGGCGGCTTTGCCGATGTTCATTCCCAGATTGATGCCGTCGGGGTGGTAGAGCTCACGGAGGATCTGTTCCATACGCTGCGAGAGCGCCATCATTTCATTCGCGGCTGCAGGCGGGAGCTTTTGCAGTTCGTCGAGGTGGGCGTAAGGGACGATCATCACGTGGCCAGGCGTGTAGGGATAAGCGTTCAGAATGACGAAGCAGTGCTCGCCGCGGTAGACGATGAGCGTCTTGGCGTCGTCGCGCGCCTTCACGGCGTCGCAGAAGATGCAACCGGGCGTCTTTGCCGTGCTGGTTACGTAGGCGTAGCGCCACGGGGTCCAGAGATAATCCATCGCAAGGGCAGGGTAGCAGATGGGGGACGCGGGTTGAAACTGAAGGTGCCAGGACGCCTCGCTTTGCTCGGCTGGACGGCCGAGGCGGCCGTCCCCACATGAGGCTCCACAGATGGCCTGCAACGCTCCTGCAACATGCACCTTTTGCGTTTGACACTGTTTGTTCGGCGTTGCTATAGTCGAAGAGTTCCCTTTGGACGCGGGTTTCTGTGAAACGTCCGGCAGCTGGGATTGTCCAAGCTCACTCGCCAGGGTGAGCCCACCACAACCAAACGACTCACTCCAGCAGTCCGCCAAGCAGGCCCGTATCCTCCCCGCACCGAGTGCGAGGCACAGACGAGAGGCATGATCTTGTTCGACGACACCACCACTCACCATTCCGATTCCGCCACCGCCGTTGCCACCGAAGCAGAACCAACGGCCACTGAAACCACCTCAACCGAGCAGGCGATGACTGATCAAAGCGTGACTCAGAAAGATCAGGCCTCGGTCGCAACCGCTGCTTCCACGGGTGCTTCTGCAGATGAGGCGCCGCATTCTGCGCCTGCCGCGGACGACAAGCACGCTGGCGAAGACTTCGCTTCGGCGCTGGAGAACTTCACCACCGAGACCGAAGAGGCAGTGGGAGAAGACCGCGTCATCAAGGGCACGGTGTTGAAGCTCACGGCGACGCACGTGGTGGTCGACATTGGCACCAAATCGGAGGGCATGTTGCCGCTTTCGGAGGTGCTCGATCACGAAGGCAAGCCGAAGGTGAAGCCCGGTGACGAGATTGAGGTGATGCGGGAGAAGGGACAAACAGAAGAAGGCTACGTCAACCTCTCACACCAGAAGGCGGCACGGATTCACGCATGGGATGAGATTGAAAAAGCTCATCACGAGAAGAGGCCGATCAAGGCTGTTGTGATTGAGCGTACCAAGGGCGGCTTGACAGTCGACATCCTGGGCGCACGGGCGTTTTTACCGGGCTCGCAGGTGGACCTGCGACCGATCCGGAACCTGGACGGCATGAAGGGCCAAACCCTCGAAGTTACCGTCATCAAGGTCAACAAGAAGCGCGGCAACATTGTGGTCTCGCGCAAGGAATTGCTCGAAGGCGAGCAGAACGAGAAGCGCAGCAAGACTCTTGAACATCTGGAAGAGGGCTCGATCCTGACGGGAGTAGTCAAAAACCTGACCGAGTACGGCGCGTTCGTCGATCTCGGTGGGCTCGACGGGCTGCTGCACATTACTGACATGTCGTGGGGAAGGCTCACGCACCCGCGCGATCTGGTGAACGTCGGCGACCAGATCCAGGTGAAGGTGCTGAAGTACGACAAAGAGAAACAGCGCGTTTCGCTCGGCTTCAAACAGTTGACTCCTGATCCCTGGCTTGATGCCGAGCACCGCTATCCCGTTGGCGCGCACGTCTCCGGGCGCGTAATCAGCGTGACCGACTATGGCGCTTTCGTTGAACTCGAGCAGGGCATCGAGGGCCTGGTGCACGTCAGCGAGATGACTTGGTCGAAGCGCATGAAGCATCCTTCCAAGCTTGTGAATGTGGGCGATCAGGTGGAATGCGTGGTACTGAATGTGAATCCCGGCGAGCGCCGCATCTCTCTCGGCATGCGGCAACTGGCGGCGAACCCCTGGGACGCGCTGCACGATAAGTATCCGGTGGGCATGACTGTCGAGGGCCGGGTGCGGAACCTGACTGACTTCGGCGCCTTTATCGAAATCGAGGATGGCATCGACGGCTTGGTTCATGTCAGCAACCTGAGCTGGACCAAACGGGTGAAGCATCCTTCCGAGGTACTGAAGAAGGGTGATCGCGTGAAAGCCGTGGTGCTGGCCATTGAACCCGACAAGCGGCGGCTGTCTCTGGGAGTCAAGCAGCTTCAGCCCGACGTCTGGGAAAGTTTCTTCGCGGCGCATCACGTCGGCGATGTGATTCACGGCAAAGTGCTGCGGGTAGCCGCGTTTGGAGCTTTTGTGGAGATTGCTGAAGGAGTAGAGGGTCTGTGCCACAAGTCGGAAGCCGTGGATGGAAACGGGCAACCTCTGCATCTGGAACCAGGCGTGGAACATGACTTCAAGATCATCAAGATGAGTCCGGAAGATAAGAAGGTTGGGCTCAGCATACGTGCCGTCGGTGAAGAGGCCTCGCGTTCTGAGGTGGAGGCTTACAAGCAGCCGGTTTCCAGCACGAGTTCGACGATTGGCGAGCTGATTTCGTGGAAGAGGGCCAGCAACGAAAATAATTGAGGTTCCTTAGATTGTTGATCCGGGCCGCCGCGAGGCGGCCTTTTCTGTTGGCTGCAAAACGTCGGCCTCTTGCTTGGCGCTTCCATGACGCTGGGCTAGAATCATTTGTTTGCTCTCAGACATCTGTTTCTATTAGTAAGGAGCTCTTCATTGCCGGAAACCATTTATGACGTCGCCATCATCGGCAGCGGACCTGCAGGCTACACCGCGGCCATTCGCGCTGGTCAGTGGGGCCTGAAAACCGCGCTCATCGAGAAAGACGGCTTCCTTGGCGGCACTTGCCTACACGTGGGCTGCATTCCGACCAAGGCTCTGCTATTCAACGCCGAACTCTGGGACCATCTCAAAGACGCCAAGGAATTTGGCATTGAAGGTGTGGATACGCGAAAACTGAACTGGGCTGCGGTTCAGGAGCGCAAGTCGAAGATCGTGGCCAAGCACGCCAAAGGTCTCGAGTTCCTGATGAAGAAAAATAAGGTCGAGACTGAGAAGGGCTACGGCAAGCTGACTGGTCCCGCGCAAAATGGTTTATTCACTATCGAGATCGTCAACGACAACAAGGCCAGCCATCTTAAGGCAAAGAATGTAATTCTGGCCACGGGCTCCGAGGCTCGCATGCTCCCCGGCCTGGAGGCCAACGACCGCATTCTCACCAACATTGAGATTCTCAGCCTGAAGGATCTTCCGAAATCGATCGTCATTGTCGGTGCCGGGGCTGTGGGAGTGGAGTTCGCGTCGATCTATCGTTCTTTCGATTGCGAAGTCACCATCATCGAAATGCTGCCACGGCTGGTTCCCGTCGAAGATGAAGAAGTCTCGAAGGAACTGGCTCGCGTTTTCCGCAAGCGCGGCATTAACTTCCACACTAGTGCGAAGGTGGACAAGGTTGAGAAGACGAAGGCAGGAATCGCCGTCACTATCACGGTGGATGGCAAGCAGCAGAAGATCGACGCTGAGAAGATTCTGATCGCGGTGGGCCGCAAACCGCGCACGGAGAATGTGGGTCTGGAACGGACGAAGATCAAGCCGGACCGCGGCTTCATCAAAACCGACTCCTGGATGCAAACCTCCGAACCCGGCGTCTATGCCGTCGGCGATATCGTGCTGGGTACGCCGCAACTGGCGCATGTCGGCGCCATGGAAGCGATTGTTGCAGTCGCGAAGATTGCGGGCAAGCCGGGCAAACCGATTAATCCTGAACACATTCCAGGCGCCACCTATTGCCATCCTGAAATCGGCAGCGTCGGCCTTACCGAAACTAAAGCTCGCGAGGACGGATACAACGTGAAGGTTGGCAAGTTCCCTTTCACCGCCAACTCGCGGGCCTCGATTGTCGGAGAGCACGAGGGCTTCATCAAAATTGTCTCGGACGCCGACTACGGTGAGATTCTCGGCGTGCACATCATCGGCCCCCAAGCCACCGAATTGATCGCCGAAGCCGTAGCCGCGATGGAACTCGAAGCCACGGTCGAAGACTTGATGTGGACGATCCACGCCCACCCAACGCTGGCCGAAGCTATGCTGGATGCGGCCAACAGTGTGTACGGGATCGCGATTAACGCGTGAACTCGCCACGGAAGCACGAAGCCACGGAGGAGATCAGGAAATGACGAAGGTTTCCCCATGCCTGCGTGGTGAGATGGTTTGAATTTGATCTCTATAGTCCAACTCGGTACCGTCGATTACGCTGCCGGCCTGCGCCTGCAACAGCAGCTAGTCGCTTTGCGCAAAGAAGAAACAATCGGCGATCTCCTGCTGCTGCTCGAACACGAGCCCGTGATCACTCTTGGCCGCAACGCGAAGCCGGGAAACGTGATCGCCTCGCCCGAACTCCTCGCCCAGCGCGCCGTCGCGCTTTTCGAGTGCGACCGCGGCGGCGACGTCACTTTCCATGGTCCTGGACAGATTGTCGGTTATCCCATCTTCGACCTGCGAGGCTTCGCCGCGCCCGACGGCAAGCGCAAGACACTCGGTGCAGTCGAGTTCGTCCGCCGCCTCGAAGAAGTTCTGATCCGCACCTGCGCCGACTTCGCCATTCCGACAAAACGCGTCCCAGGGTTAACTGGTGTATGGACTGATTTGAAAGGGCACGACTTTAGTCGTGCCGTAAAGACTCCAAATTGGAATGGGGCTTTGGCCCCTGAGGTTCTTGCCGAAGCCAAACTAGCTGCGATCGGCGTCCACATCTCCCGCTTCGTGACCTCGCACGGCTTCGCCCTCAATGTGAACACCGACCTCAGCTTCTTCAACCTGATCATTCCCTGCGGCATAACCACCAAGCCCGTTACTTCCATGCAGCAACAACTCGGCCGCGAACTCGACCTCAACGCGGTTGCTGAATCTATCTCGCGCAATTTTGGCGTCGTCTTCCGGTCTCAGATCCTTTGGGTCGACACTCTTGACGCCCTGCTCGGCCGATCTGTCGGCGTCCCGATCCGCGTGCCCGAGAATCTTCGCCAGCTTCATCAGGACGACGACCTACGCCAGGCCTAGAGCTTCGCGATTGCTCTACGCGATTCATCGTTGACCCGAAAAGGCAATCGCGCGAAACAATACAGCGGAACCCGAGGCGGCTAAAACGGAGAAGAGAAGAAAAGGATTTGCGAAGGGGTTAAACAGCCTGGCGAACGCGTAGGATGCGCTATAAAGAACTTCAATCCGGCTCTGGATAAGCGCATTGAAGAACCATCCGATCAGCGCGCCACCAAGCGCGAAAGCCCGGGCCGACCGGATGCGATAGTGACTAAAAACCCACCACACCGGCAGACCAAGCACCACCTCGACAAGATAGGCGATCCCAAGTCCAAGGATTGCGTAAGGAAATAGTTCCCGCAGCGCACCTTGAAACTGAAGTGTCGGTTGTCCGTTGTAGGGCACACGTACACCATGCCAGCTGCCAACAAAGAGAATAAGCAGGGAAAAAAGCACCGGTACTGGAATCGGCGAAACCAGGAACGCTAGCGCAAGTCGGAGCTTGTTCATTGACGCAAGATCATAACAAAATCGAAGCTGAACTGGCACCGCGTCCCGTTCTTGCGTTACCATCGAGTGCTGCGTCTCGCCGCTCCATATGGGAAGCAATAATAAGAAGTCAAAAGCGAGTTCCATTGGCAAGCGCCCTCGGAATGGAGCTCGTTCCACAACAACCCGTGCAGCGGCGGACACCCCCGTCCGTCCGATCGCGCGGAGCTTGGCAGAACACCTCCGCACCTACTCCATCCCTGACATGCGCCTCGAGCACCCCGACCTAAGCATCCACCAAGCCATAGAAGAAGATAAAGACGGCGCCGAGCACGTGCGTTACGAAGTCAGCGGAAACCTCAACGCCCCCGTCCCGCCCATCCGCGATTCCAAGTATCTCGACAAGAAGCAGTGCATCGAGATCTACCGCTACATGCTGCTCAATCGCAGAATGGAGGTCGCGCTCGAAAATCTGTACAAGCAGGGCAAGGTCGTCGGCGGAGTTTATTTCGGACTTGGCCAGGAAGCCTGCTCCTGCGCCTCGGCTTACGCGCTCGACAAAGACGACTGGTTCGCGCCCATGATCCGCAACCAGGGCTCCCTTCTGGTGCGCGGCTTCCGCGCCTCTGACACAATGATGCAGTACATGGCCAAAGCCGATTCACCCACGCATGGCCGCGACGGCACTTCGCACTTTGGCGACATCGAAAAGCGCAACATGGTTTCGCCCATTTCGATGCTTGGCGATCTGATTCCCGTGCTTTCCGGCGTGGCGCTGGGGGCGCGCCTCCAGGGACGCAACGTTGCCGTCATGACCTACATCGGCGATGGAGGCCAGTCCACAGGTGTCACCTACGAAGGCATCAACTTCGCGGCAGTGCAAAATCTCGGCCTCGTGCTCTTCGTCGAAAGTAATGAGTGGGCGTATTCGACGCCATCGGAGATGCAGTACCGCTGCAAAGACCTCGCGGAGCGCGCCATCGGATACGGCATCCCCGGCGTAATCGTCGACGGCACCGACGCCTGCCAAGTCTACGACGCCGCCCGCGACGCCGTCGAGCGCTCCCATCGCGGCGAAGGCCCCACCCTGATCGAAGCGAAAATGATGCGCATGAAAGGCCACGCCATTCATGATGGGGCGGACTATGTTCCGAAGCCGTTGTTTGAGTTCTGGAAGAGGCGCG
>DATHMS010000081.1:0-13380 GCA_035486795.1 Candidatus Sulfotelmatobacter sp.
GTCGTGGAACAGCGAAATCGTGGAGCAGACGACATCGAATCCTTGCTCCGACAACATACGGCACAGCATGCCATTCCGCATCGCCGCCGCTCGCCGGTTTTCGGGACTATAGCCCAAGTCATTCGAAACAACCGACCGGAGCGTATCCCCGTCCAGAAAAATTACCCGGCATCCGGCGGCTTCGAGATGAGCGGACAGTGCGCGGCCGATTGTGGTCTTTCCGGCTGCCGATAGTCCCGTAATCCAAAATACGCGCCCCTGCGCACCCATTCTTCAAATTGTAACGTCAAAGGTGCTCGGGTAAAGCAAATTTTAGTTCTATAAGTACTGGGGTGGCCAAAGAGAGGTAGATTAAGGTAGAAGTGTTTGAAGAATTACATTCATCCGTAGTCCATTCGATTAATCTTATGGCCAGAGACGTTGCGACCGATGACCCATTGACAAGTGTCAACGCAATCCGTCAAGCTGTCCGAAGAGCTAATGTTAGAGCAGCGGATCGAGCCCCAAGCCGTGGATTATAAGGACCATCCCTGGTTTGCGCTCC
This sequence comes from Candidatus Sulfotelmatobacter sp., assembly GCA_035486795.1. GTDB lineage: Bacteria > Acidobacteriota > Terriglobia > Terriglobales > Acidobacteriaceae > Sulfotelmatobacter. Next base: position 545 of record DATHMS010000081.1, read on the forward strand.
GCGTTCGTTCGAATCAAGAGCGGATCGCCATTCTCCACCTACGCGAGCGCGGATACGAACAATTTGCTCCTTCCTACAAATCCGAGCGTAGCTGGTCGGACAGGAAGAAAGAGATCGATCAATATCTGTTTCCTGGCTACGTCTTCTGCCGGTTTAACGCGGGGAACCGGCTGGCGGTTTTGACTGCACCGGGAGTGGTGGATGTGGTGGGGTTCGGAAAAACGCCCGAGCCGATTCCCGATCAGGAGATTGAGAGAGTCCGGAGGATGGTTGAATCCGGGCTCCTTGTTACCCCCCATCCTTTTCTTAACGTGGGGCAAGCAGTACTCATCGAGCGCGGCCCTCTGACCGGTCTGGAGGGCGTGCTGATAGAGGTAAAAGGAAAACACCGATTGGTGGTTTCCATCAACCTCCTGCAGCGTTCCGTTTCCGCGGAGGTGGACCGGCGGTCGGTTCGGCCTATACGCACTCTGGCGGGGGCGGATATAATGCTACCGGCCGTTCTCGAAAATCCTGTAAAGTAGAACGAGGATGCTTGCGCCACGGAGTTCGCTCGCTACGCTGTGGGTCGTTCTTGCCGCTTGCCCCGTAATTGCCCAGCAGCCGCCGGCCGGGCCGGAACAAACGCCGGCGCAGCCTAATCAGTCCGCTCAAACTCCGTCTACCCAGCAGCTCCCGCAAGACACAATACGTCCCAACTACGTCTTGGGGCCGAACGATCAGATCCAGATTCGTGCTCCCGAGGCTGAAGAAATCGACCAAAAGCCTTTTAAGATCGACGGCGATGGCAATATCAATCTGCCGTTAGTGGGCCGCATTCACGCCGCGGGCATGACGATCCAGGAGTTGGAAGCCGACCTGGTGCGGCGCTTGCGCGAGTACATCCGCGAACCGCAAGTATTCATCACCCCGATTCAGTTCCGCAGTTCGCCAGTCTATTTCGTGGGGCTGTTCTCGCGCCCCGGCATATACCCTTTGCAGGGCCAGCGCACTCTCACCGAGATGCTGAGCACGGTGGGGGGCCTACAGCCTGCGGCCGCGCGCCACATCACCATCACCCGGCATGAAGAGTATGGGCCGATCCCACTTCCCAACGCGATGGTCGATCCCGAAAAGAAGATCAGCACAGTCGAAATCAGCTTGGGGAGTCTTCGCGAGAACATCAACCCCGCCGAAAATATTTTGCTGCAACCCTTCGACGTGATCTCAGTCGGGCGTTCCGAGCTAGTGTACATGAGTGGCGAGGTCGGCAAGGTTGGAGGCATCGAACTCGGTGAACGAGATTCGATTTCCATCATGCAAGCGCTCAGCCAGTCCGGAGGACTGAGTCGCGACGCTAAGGGAGACAAAGTGCGTATTCTTCGGCCGATTGAGGGTACCAATCGCCGGTATAAGATCGAGATCGACGCTAAGGCGCTGTTTGACGGGAAGGGCCTCGACGTTCCCTTGTTGCCAAACGACATAGTCTATATCCCCCACTCGTACTCGCGGCAGTTTTGGCAAACGTTTCAAACCCTGGCGCTGCCGTTGCTGCCGTATATCATTTTCCTGGTTGCGCAATAGAACAGTTTGATACACTGACACTTTGCTCATGTTCCACTCGGCAAATCGAGGGTTAATTCGTCGCTGTCTGCCGGTAGCGTTGACCGGGCTTCTGGTGATTACGCAAGCGCAAGCGGCTGAGCAAGCCGCTGTTCCAACCCAAGCCCCACCCGCTCAGACGGCGCCAGCAGAGCCTGGCTCCCAAAACGCGCCCGCGGTTGCGCCGGCTCAGGCTCCGCTCCCGTTGCCCGTCGAGCAGAGCCTCCATATCCGTGTTCTGGCCGGCAACGATGAACAGAACGACCTTGAGCGCAGGCTCATGGCTCCGCTGGTGGTTCAGGTGACCGACCGCGACGAGCGTCCCATGGAAGGCGCCGACGTGGTGTTCCGCTTTCCCATCAGTGGCCCGGGAGCAACCTTCGCTGGCGGAAGAACCTCAGTGACCGTGCGTACCAATACCAACGGGCAAGCAGCCGCTCTCAACTGGGCGGCCAACGGCCAAGTCGGCAAGTTCCAGGTTCACGTGAACGCCACCTATGGCAACCAGGTTGGCGAAGCCACTCTATCGATGGCGAACGTCACCCGTGTGGTGGAGGTCGCGCACAAGCGCAAGGCGGCTGGCTGGTGGTCTCATACTTGGGTGAAAGTCGCGGTCATCGGTGGCGGCGCCGCCGTGGTGGCGATTGCCGTGGTCCTTGCTACGCGCGGCGGGTCTAAGAGTTCGGGCGGCGGCACCACGATCTCCCCCGGCTCTCCCACCGTGGGAGCCCCATAGTTTGCATGCGCAGCGCACCCTTCCTTTATTTCGGACTCATTCTCGCCGGCGGTCTAGCTGCCCAACAAGGTTCCCTCACCGGGCCCCTGCAAGGTTACACGTTTGACGCGCCGACGCGAAGCTTGCGCGCGGTGATTGGTTTCGCCGGCGCTGCGTCTTTTGGTCCCGTCCTGAGGGACAACCTGGACTTTGGTTCAGTCGCACCGCGCCAGACGTATGGTCTCGCGTTTCAAAGCGGCCAGTGCCTGTTTATTGCTGGTTTGGGTTCGGCGAAGATCTTGACGCAGTCTTTGGCCGCGGTGGAAGCGCAGCCGGATGGGATCGTTTGGTCCGGCAATGGTTCTCGAGCCGTGCTGTATTCCCGCTCTGGAAACTGGCTGCAGGCAATTTCGGGCTTTCCCGACGCTCCGGCCGCGGGATCTCGCATCAACGTCTCCTCGCTCGGAGGGGTGCTCGCCTCCGTCGCGGCCGATCCGCAAGGGAAGATGATCGCGGCTGGAATTACCGGAGATGCAGGCGAGGTATTTCTGAGTACCGACGGCCAGACCTTTAACAAACTTGTACCGGCCGCCAATCCCGTTTCTCTATCATTCTCGACCGACAGCGCGACGTTGTACGTACTCGACAGTAGCGCTCCGCAAGTGATCGCAGTGACGGTGGCGAGCGCCGGATTCCAGACCATTCCGCTCGCGGGCCTCGCGAGTCCGATGGCGATCCAAGCCGTGGAGGATTCCGCAAACAACGAACAGCTGTACATCGCCGCTGCGGGCGCCCAGCTGGTGAGAATCCTGGATGTCGCCAGCCAGCAAATCGTGCAGGACGTCCCGCTCAGTTTCCAACCCACCTGCCTGGATCAATTCGGCAGCAACAGTTTCGTGGTTGCTTCGCGCTCGCAAGCGGCGCGTCCTCTGTGGCTCTTCGCAAGTACGCCGGTGCAGGGAGCCTACTTCGTGCCAGCCGTTCGGTTGCAACCTCCCGACCATCGCCGCGTCGCGATTATTGGGGGTGTGCGGTAGATGCTGTCACGTTTACTGCTTCGCGGCCTTCTTATCGCGCTGCTCGGTGCTGGTGCGGTTTCCGCGCAGAACATCGACTTCACGTTGTTCGTGAACTTGAGCGGAAGTTCTGGCACCATCAGCAACGATAGCACTTTGCCTTTCAACACTACCATCGGTACCCAGGTATCGGGCACGGTTCAGGCCATCTACAACGGAAACACGCAAGCGACCATCCTCAATACGCCCCAGCAAGGCTACGTGGGATCGAACGAGTTCACGATAACGTCCAAGGTAACCGCGGGGACCGTACTCAATACCGGCGATAGCTTCAGCTTGACCGTCACATTCAGTCCAACGAATTCAACTCAGGCCGGCGGCACGGTCACCATTCAATACACGGAACCTGGCCTAAATGGCACGACGGTTCACAACGCCATTGAGCTGGTCCTTGAGGGCACGACGCCGGTGTTTACGCTGAGCTACATTTTGCAAAGTCAGCTTAATCAGATTGAGATTCAACCGGGCGGGACGATTCCATTCGGCGCCACGCAGATCAACACCACCGCGAACGCGACCCTGGATATCAGCAACATGGGCAGTGGCGAAGGCACGATCACAGGCATTTCTCAAACGGCTGGATCCCCGGTTTTCAAGGTACAAGGTATCCCCCTGTTCCCCTTTCTGCTAGGTGCAACGCCTTTGCCGCTGCTCGTGACGTATACCCCGTCGGCGGTGGAGAACGATACCGGCCAAATTCAAATCACCTATCAAGGCGGAAGTACGGCAACCGTCAACTTGACGGGTAACGGAATTACATCCGCCTTCACGTACCAATATCTGGTGCCAGGAATGGCGGCGACCACGGTCGCGCCCGGCGGCACAATTAATTTTCCCCCGGCGACTGTCGCAACGCCCGGCAGCACCGGTACCACGGGAACCACCAGCAGCCTGATCGTGAAGGTGACCAACACGGGTACGGCGAGTGGAACCATCAACTCGGTAAGCACGAATCCTCCGTTCACGCTAACCAATCCGATCACTCTGCCAACGACGTTGACCACCGGCAACAGTTTCAGCGTCCCGCTGACGTTCACTCCTACCCAGGTGGGGCCACAAACCGGCCAATTGCTGATCGGTAACGACTTTTTCAACTTGTCAGGGAGCGGATTGGGGCCGAACCTCACCTATACGTATACATCGAAAGGCGTTACTACCACGGTGAATCCAGCCACCGGAGGCTCCGTCGTTTTTAGCCCGCCTGTGGAAGTCGGCCAGTCTGAGCCGGTGACCTTTACCATAACCAATTCGGGTTCGCTGCCAACCACGATTTCCCTCATCGCACCAAGCGTCGCGAGCGGTCCATTTACGGTGTCGTCTATTCCGCTTCCTGTGACCCTAAAGGCCGGCCAGCCGCTTTCCTTCACGATCACTTTCACGCCGACAGTGCCAGGTATTGCGAATGGAACTCTCGTGGTAGCCACGTCCGCGAGCACGACCCAGATTCCGTTAACGGGCTCGGCGACGACGCCGCCCGCACTGCCTTCTTACACGATTAGTGGTCCGAGCGGAACCGCCCAGGCAGCCACTCAGTCCAATGTGAGCCTGACGTTGTCAAAGGCGTACCCGCTGGATCTGCTGGGAACTCTCACGCTCACAACCACGGGAAGCTTCGGAACCGATCCAGCCGTGCAGTTCGAAACGGGCGACCGCACGGTCGATTTCACCATCCCTGCCAACACCACCAGCGCCGACTTCGCGGGGTTGGGCTCCGACATTCAATTGCAGACCGGTACCGTTGCGGAGACGGTGACATTGACTCCGACCTTCGAGACTACCGCCGGCGTGCCCGTAGCGCCCGCGTCCACGACGCTCCAATTCACGGTTCCGTCAGAGGCGCCGGTTTTGCAGACTGCGTCGGTGACCGTGCAAAGCTCGAATAGCTTTGAACTGGTGCTCACCGGCTACTCGACCACGCGCAGCCTGAGTACTCTCAACGTAACGTTCACCGCGGCCAGCGGATTCACACTGGGGACGACCTCGTTGACGATCGACATCAGCGTGCCTTCCGCAGCGTGGTTCTCAAGCACGGCGTCCTCTACCGGGTTTGGGGGACTGTTCGAGATTGCGATGCCGTTCACGCTGCAAGGGACTGCACCAGTTAACCAAACGCTGATCGAGAGGATCGCCTCGGTGTCTGCGACTGTAAGCAACAGTACAGGTACATCTAACCCGTTGGCAGCGCCCGTCCAGTAATGCCATTGTTATGTCTGTTACAAAGCGGAGTGACATCCCATAATCGCCTCAAACTCAAGGCAGCTTGGGTGGTTCGTACTAGTACATTTCCTCAGTGACAGGCCTTGCAATCAAGGGCGTTACACCCTAACATGGTGAAGGTTTCCACTTAAGATCAGTTTCGGATAATTAGGAGGTGTGAGTGACTCACAAATTTTCAACGTACTTAATTTTAGCGGTCGGTGCGCTGGGCCTTTCGGCTCTTCCCGCCCTCGCTGCAACCTGCCAAAATGGACAACTGGGCGGGACATATACGAACACGAATGGTTCTTCTGACAGTTTCTCCTGCACTTTGGACAATGGCAACATTGTCCTCAGCAACTTCCAGTATTCGGCGCCGGGTACGGGAGTTCCAGCCGATAACGTAGGCGTCGAAGTTGACAATCCCGGGGGCGACGGTTTCGGGTTGGATTTCACCGGTGGGTGGAGCGCGTCTTCGCCGGACACAACGGATGTTGACATTAAGTTCGACGTTACGGCTCTCAACGGGACCGTAATCGGCGACGTTTACATTATTCTGGGCGCTTCCAGCTTCACTGGCACCGGCACCGCCACTTACGAGGAGACTTTCTGCGAAAGCGGTTCTCCTTGCTTCGAACAGGTGGAGAACCCGGGCGTGGCCCAGACCGATGTTGTCACAATTACGCCGACGACATCTCTGACCATCGACAAGGACGTCACGCTGAACCCCGGTTCCAGCGGAACGGTCAACGTTTCCAGCTTCGGTAACCAGTATTCGACGGTTCCTGAGCCGCGCGCTGTTTCGCTCGTTCTCGGATTGGGATTGCTTGCTGGCTTCGCGTTCTTCAAGCGCCGCCAGGCAGCGCAGAACTAGTCTCTGTTTCTTGCTCGACATGCAAAGGGCCTCACTTCGGTGAGGCCCTTTTTTATTGAACAGCGACCATGATCAAGCTTCGCCCCCCAATGACCAAAGGCGGATGGACTGCTGGATTAGCCGCTGCCGCCGTCAGCGTGCTGTCCTTCATCGCGTTCCTTCCGGCACTCCGCAACAACTTTGTCAGATGGGACGATGGCACGAACTTGGTCGAGAATCCTTACTATCGGGGCCTCGGGTGGGCGCAACTTAAATGGATGTGGACCAACCACCTGTTGGAACACTACGTCCCTTTGACGTGGATGAGTTTCGGATTGGATTACGCGATCTGGAAGCAGAACGCTTTCGGCTACCATTTCACCAACATTCTGCTGCATGGCGTCAATGCCGGCTTGTTCTTCCTCCTGGCGCTCGCTCTGCTGGAGCTAGGCGGACCGAAGGAGCCACATTGGTCCCAGGCTTCGATTTGGGGAGCCGCCTTCGCGGCTCTGTTGTTCAGCCTGCACCCTCTGCGCGTTGAATCCGTCGCATGGGCCACGGAACGCCGCGATGTTTTGTCGGGTTGCTTCTATATTCTGGCCCTGCTTGCGTATCTGCGCCGCTTCACGAAGGGTCCTGGCCCCTCGTCCGCATGGAAATACTATTGGTTGTGTCTAACGCTGTTCGTGGCATCCGTGCTTTCCAAGGAGATGACAGTAACGCTGCCCGCCGTGTTGCTGATACTGGATGTTTACCCACTGCGGCGGGTTGGCAGCGCGCCCGGACAATGGTTTAGCACTGCTGCCCGGCAGGTTTGGATCGAGAAGATTCCATTTTTCGTGGTGAGCGCGGCCGACAGCATTATGACGTTGCGCATCTCTCTTCACAACCATGTCGCAGAGTCCCTACAGCAAACTGGCTGGATCTCTCGGATCACGATGACGGTGTACGGCGCTGCTTTCTATTTAGTGAAGACCGTTGCACCCTTTCATTTGTCGCCAATGTACGCGGTGACGAGCTACAAAACGGATCCCTCTGCTGCGCCTTTCTTGATGAGCCTGGCAGCTGTGATAGCCATCACAGCCGCCGCAGTGGTTTTGAGGCGCCGATTTCCGGCCTTGCTGGCCGTGTGGGTAGCCTATAACGTGACGCTCTTGCCAGTGGGTGGAATTTTTCACAACGGAAGCCAAATTACCGCTGACCGGTATACTTATCTGGCATGCTTCGGCTGGGCCTTGCTTGCAGGCGCCGCGATGGCTGTGGGCTGGAGTAAGACCTTCAGCTTTCCGCCGCGCAGGGTGTTGTTGGCTGGCATAGCAGTGTTACTCGCTGGGGTGCTTGCGTGGCGGACCGACTTGCAGATTCGGGTGTGGCACGATACTGAAGCGTTATGGACTCGGGCAGTGGCCGAAGAACCCTCCGCGGTGGCTTTAGCCGATCTCGGCAGCGCCTATTTCGAAGACGGCGACACGTTAGGCGCCGTGGAGCTGTTCCAACGCGCGATCTCAATGAATCCGCGCTACGGCTTTGCCCATTTCAATTTGGGTGCAGCCTACTTGGACCTCAAGCAGCTCAACGATGCCCTCCGCGAGTTCCGTATCACTCAAGGGTTGCTGCCCGATTTTGCGCCGGCCTACGACGGTAGCGGAAATGCACTCAGTTTGCAGGGCAAGCTCGACGATGCCATTCACGATTACCGGCGAGCAGTCCAGATCAGCCCAGATTACGAAAGGGGGCGCTATAATCTGCAAGTGGCGTTAACCCGAAAGCAACACCAATCGGAGCAGAACCAATGACGGTTTACGGAAGCCGTTAACCGATCTTTCCCAGCAACTCCTTGATCCGCGCTTGATCTTGCCGAGAAGGATGCGCGGCCAGAGCACTTTCGAGCTCCTTCTTAGCGCCCTTTTTGTCGCCCTTCGTAAGCAACGCTTGACCTAAGTGGTAGCGGAAGGTCGGATAATTAGGATACTTCTTCGCGAGGTTGCCGAAAACTTGAAGTGCGGAATCATTGAGCCCCTTCTTCAAGTAGATGCAGCCAATCGTATCGGAGAAGACCGGCTGGCCTGGAGCGATATCGAGCGCCCGCTTGGCGAACCCCAACGCCTGGTCCAGGTTCCCACCGTTTTGGGAGAGAAAATAAGCCATATCGTTCAAAACCCTGGGATTGTTTGGTTGCGCTTTCAGCACGGCTTGATACTGTGTTCGCGCATCATCAATCCGGCCTGCCGCGCTCAGTTCATCGGCGTAGCCCAAAGCGGTGTCCAGATCTTTCGGAGCCAGCTTGGCAGCCTCCGCATAGGTCTGAAGCGCAGCGCTATCGTCTCCCTTGCGAGTGAACGTTTCCGCCAGTTTGAGCCGTGTGCGAACCGAATTAGGTTGGAGTGCGATCAGCTTTTGGAATTGGGCGATCGCCAGATCATATTGGCCAGCCACGGCGGCCGTGGTACCGTATTGATCCAGAAGCGGTAGGGAGTTGCTCGACTTGGTCAATCCGTCACTCAAGACTGCCAGGGCTTTGTCGAAATACTTCTGAGCTGTGTATACTTCTGCCAGCCCGGTGATGGCTCGCGGATCGCCAGTGGCACGGAGCTTACCGAAGATCTCCTCAGCTTCGTGATAATTTTTCTCCGAGAGCGCCAGCAGCCCTAGTTCCACCTGAGCCTGGGTACTGTAGGAACGATCAGTGATGCGGGTGAGTTCGCTGCGAGCCGTTGACTTGTTGCCGTTCCTCGCCAGCGCTTGCGCATGCAGCAATCTGGCTCGGGGGTCATTGGGCCGGACTTTCAGGATTTCATTGGCCTGTTGGAGTGTGTCGTCTGGCCGCTTCTGGATGAGACCAATCTCAGCCAGCGCGTAGCGGGCCTGCAAGTAGCCGGGCGCTTTCTTCAGGGCTTCCAGATAGCGGGCTCTTGCCTGGTCCAAATTCCCCCGGAACTCCTCGGCGCGGCCGAGCCCCAGCCAAACAGCGGCGTCGTTGGGCGCTAGTTTCAGGAGCTCTTGAAATTCACGCTCGGCTGCCTGAATCTTCTTGGGATCGCCAGTCCTTAACAACATGTTGGCTTGGACGCGCCGCGCTTCCTCATCCTTGGGGCTCTGCTCCACAATCTGGTCCACCGTGGAGGATGCTTGGGAGCCCTTTCCCTCTGCGAGAAGGGCATTCGTGGCTCTTTTCTGATACAGCACCTTTTCGGAACCCTTCGAGGTACGGGCGCCTTCATCAAAGTAACGAACTGCTTCTGGATAATTCCGAATCCTAGCGTAAAAGTCGCCCACTTGCAGACGGGCTTGGGGAAAGTCCTTGGCATTGTCCAGCAGACGCTGCAGAGCGGCTTGCATCTCCGCCGGTTTGTGCACGCCGTCGTAGTGGGCGGCTAATTCCAGCAGATAGCTGGCTTCCTTGGGATTATTATTCGCCTTAGCCTTGACTATATTCTCCGCGTCCGCCGGCCGGTTTCCCTTGACGTACCATGCATACATCACGTCGTAAATAGGCCCGTAGGAGCTTTGGTGTGCGATGAGATCCAACCCGAGCCTTTCGGCTTCGCCACCTTGCCCGATCACGAGCAGGTTTTGGATAAGCGCGGTCGTTACCGCCGGATCCGACGGATTCGCCGAGTGTGCCTTTCGAAAGAGCGCAATCGCATCATCCCGTTTAGCGTCCGTCATGGCGAGATAGGCCTCTTCCCGGAGGCCTTCAAAAGATTTGGGATTCTGCTGAAGGAGTTCAGCGGCGTTCTTCTTCACTATGTCGTAGTAGCGCTGCGGCCGGCGTGGATCGAACATATAATACTGCAGGCTCAGGCTGCCCAACTGTTCCTTGGCGTTGGCGTCGTTTGGCAGCAGTTGGACGGCTCTATAGAAAGCGTCGAGAGCCGCGCTACTATGGCCCTGTTTAATCTCTGCTAGTCCGAGGCGATAATAGGCCTCTCCGTAGCGCTCATCTTTCTGGATTGCCTTGGCGTAATTAATAACGGCATCAGGGTACTTGCCCGCGTCAAACAGCTTATTCCCCTTGGCTACGTAGCCCTGCTTGGAAGTTCTACAGCCGGAAATCGAAGCTAGACAACCCACCACGATCACGACGCCTAGAAGCTGATTTCTCATATTTCACCCTCGCTCCCCACAACACCAATTTCACCTGCCTACCAGACGCAGATCCTGCCTGGTGCGACATGACTGCTTTATGTCCTCTTATGATAGTCCTATTCATATTCTGAAGGAATCCGCTGACAATGGAAGAGACGAAATGACTAAGAAAGAGAGCGGGGTACTGGTACGTTGAGGACGCTCTCGGCCCGACTTCTCGTTCGCTCTGGGCGCCCTGCTTCTCGGGGCGACGCGGGCTCTGCTTAATTCCGCGCTGCCACGCGCATGAGCACCTTGCGAATTTGAGCGATCCACTGTTCCCGCACCACTGGTTCCCAGGGTCGTGGACGATCTAATGTCGCGTGCGTGAAATCTGAAAAATCGGTAACGGATTCCGGCCGATCGCGAATCAGGATGATACGCAGCCTGGGGTGCGCGTTGAACAGCACCTCCATGACCCGCTCCGCTCCGTCCAATTTCGGATTCAGCACCAGCACGTCGAGTTCAACAGCCAGCTCCTTGGTCAACGCCAGCGCCTGCGGGGAGCCCAAAGCCGGGTAAGCTTGGTATCCGTTGGCCGTGAACATATCGCCCAGCCAAAGAATAAACGCGACGTCATCGTCTACGATAAGCGCGGCGGGCGGGCCGGATCCTGCGTTCACTTGGTGCGTGCAACGACGTTGGAAGGCCGGTCTTTGGGCACGCGCGTGCCCGCAGTGCGGAACTCATGGTAAGTAGATTGGATGGCGACGCCCCGCACATCGCTGCGAACGATGCGGCCCCGCATGACCAGCCGCAGCGGACAAACGCCTTCCAGCAGAAAGGGCCAGCTCAGCATCAGCTCGATTGAGCTGCCCGCCGGCGGCGATCCTAGCGCCTCGAAAAGCACGCCACCACTGCTGATGTTGCGCGTCTTGCCGGATCCGAAATGCTCTGCACGGCCCTTGTTTAGAAGCCGGTATTCCATCTCCAGTTCAATCGGATAGCGCTGGTGAGAACGCTGCTCGGTTGACACTTTTTGTAACCGGACGGCGGCTCGCGCCACGATCGCAGCGGCGGACATACACTTCCTCCTGATTACTCGAACTGACCAACTGGGGTAGCCATATTTATACCATCGTTAGACCATTGTCGTCAATCGAATTAAAGAAATTGAAGGGGCGTTAGCCATTTTTCATCCAAAAGAAATCGGCAGCTAACTTTTGACGAAATCTTCCACTAATGCCGAGGCGTCTCAACAACAGGGCGGACTGTATTCGTCACTGATTGCTAACTTTGGTGTACAATCGACCCGCAGGGCCCAGGTTACTTAGTTGTGAGGAGGATCCAAGGTGCATCCCACTCGACGAGGGCTTTTGAAGGTTGGAACGGGCGCGGTTGTCGCCTCAGTTCTTGGTTTTGACGTCCAAAAAGCCTACGCTCAGGCCCAGGAATTAAAAATTGCCCGGACCACCGAGACGCGGTCCACGTGTCCCTACTGTGCGGTGGGCTGCGGCGTCATTATCCATACGTTGGGCGATAAAGCCAAGAACGTCACCGCCCAGGTGGTTCACGTCGAAGGCGATCCCGATTGTCCCACCAATCGTGGCACGCTTTGTCCCAAAGGATCGTCCCTTTATCACGACATTCTCAATGACCGCCGGTTGCTAAGGCCTGAAGTCCGCCGCCCTGGATCGGACAAATGGGAGCCGATCCCGTGGCATCAGGCGTTCGAAGAGATCGGGCGCCACATCAAGAGCGCGCGCGACGCATCGTTCGTCGCCACCGACGCGAAAGGCCGCACCGTCAACCGCTGCGAAAACATCGCGTTCATTGGCGGCTGCACGGACACCAACGAGTTCAATTACCTGGTTGTCAAGACCATGCGCGGCTTGGGATTGGCATTTATCGAAAATCAGGCCAGGGTTTGACACGGCCCCACGGTCTCCAGTTTGGGGCCAACGTTCGGACGCGGGGCCATGACGAATGGCTGGGTCGACATCAAGAACACCGACATGATGTTGATCATGGGAGGCAATCCGGCCGAAAACCATCCGTGCGGCTTCAAGTGGGCGATTGAGGCCAAGCGCGAGCGTAATGCCAAAATGATCGTGGTCGATCCGCGGTACACTCGCACCGCTGCCACGGCGGACATGCACCTACAGATCCGCGCCGGCGCCGACATCGCGTTCCTTGGCGGCGTGATCCGTTATGCCATCGAAAGCGGACGAATCGCCAGAGAGTACCTGGCGAATTTCACCAACGCGGCGTTCCTGGTGCAGGAAGGTTTTAAACTTCCCGAGGACGGCTTGTATTCCGGCTTCGACGCGGCGTCTAAGACCTACGA
>DATHMS010000082.1:0-13438 GCA_035486795.1 Candidatus Sulfotelmatobacter sp.
GGAAACGTCTATGTGGTGGACAGCGGCAACCAACGGATTGTGAGACTGACGACAGCGGGCGTCGCATCCGCGCTAGGCATCAGCGGACTGCCGGCTCCATCGGGTCTGGGCAGCGTGCTCTTTGGAGTAACGGTCGATCCCTCGGGAAACCTCTATATTCCTGACTTTCTCAACAGTCGCATCGTGTTCGTGAACGTCAGCGGCGGAGTTCTGGCGTTTCCCAGCACGGACGTGGGCTCGACCAGCGCCGCCCAGACCGCAACCGTAGCCAACCTCGGCGACCTGCCCTTAACTTTTGCCACGGCCCCAACCTATACCGCGAACTTCTCGGAAAACACCGGAGACGAGAATCTATGTGCGCTGAGCACATCGCTTGCCCCCGGAATCCTGTGCGATGTGGCGGTTGAGTTCACGCCGCAATCGGCGGGAAGCCTCAGCACCGGCATCGTGGTCACCGACAACACCCTTAACCTTACCGCGGCGACGCAAAGCATCGCGGTTAGCGGTACCGGCATTGTCGTTGCAGATGCCACGGCGGTAGCGGTATCGACGAATCCGACCTCTGCCAACATTGGGCAGCCGCTTACCGTCACGGCCACGGTGAGCGACACGACGGCGGGACATACCGCAACCATCCCCACCGGCGGCGTGACCTTTATGGATACCGTTGGGTCGACCACTGTCTCGCTGAACGGCGGCAGCGCCGTCACGCTCGGCGGGACCGGCAAGGCGGTTCTTACCGGAGTCACCTTAAGCGGCGCAGGCGTACACACGATCACGGCCCACTATGCGGGCGTGAGCGGCACATTCCTGGCCAGCAGCAACACCACCACCCTGACTGTCACGAAAGATATGGCGACGATAGCGGGACCGGTGACCGTGCCGGTTCAGGTGGCGAATGACCAGGCAGGTTCAGTTCCGGTCACAGTGACTGGAACTTATAGCGTGAGCGTGGTTGCGGCGCCGACGGGATCGGTGAGTTACAACATTCTAAATTCATCAAACACCAGCGTGGCCTCGGCGACCGCGACACTGACGGCAGGCAGCACGGACTCGACGGCAAGCATTCCCCTGGCGAGTTCGCTCGTCTCAGGCAGCTACACGGTGAGCCTGACTTATAGCGGCGACGGCAACTATGCCGCCATCTCCACAGCGGTCTTAGTCCCGGTAGTGGTAGGCGCGGCTGTTCCAACCATTGTCTGGACAGGGCCTGCCGGCGGGATTACTTATGGCGCAACTCTAAGCGGCATTCTAGACGCGTCGGCGGTAAGCGGATCGACGCCGGTGGCGGGCACTTTCACCTACACAGCTACGCTCGCGGGAGGGAGCGCAGTCGCAGTCACCAGCACCACCGTGTTGAGCGGAGGCAGCTATACGCTCACGGCAACATTCACGCCCACCGACACATCCACATATGCCTCGACCAGCGCTAGCGCTTCGCTGACGGTAGCCAAGGCGACGCCGGCGCTGACAGTTACCTCCTCCGCAGCCGCAGTGGGAGCGGGAAGCCCCGTTACCTTCACCGCAACCGTCACGTCCTCGGCCGGAACACCCAGCGGTTCGGTCAGCTTCTATGACGGAACCACGCTGTTGGGCACAGGTACGCTGGCCGCGGGGGTCGCAACCTACACGGCCTTGAATCTTCCAGTGGGAGCGCTTTCGATTACGGCGGTGTACAGCGGAGACACTAACTTCTCGACCCTGACCAGCGCAGGCTTTACCGAGACAGTGATGACGGCCTATACCGTTACCGCTCCCACGACACCGGTGCCGGTGGCGCCGGGAGGCGCCGCCACCATCGACATCACCGTGCCGCCACTCGGAGGCGCATTTAACGGCGTGGTTACGCTCTCGGCTACCGGACTTCCGCCGGGCGCAACCGCTACCTTCAATCCCCCTACAGTCACGCCGGGAAGCACGGGCGCGCCGACGGTGTTGACCATACAACTGCCGGCACTCACCGCGGGCATTCCGGCCCGCGATCTTCCCGCCAACCGTCGGGGATTCCCGCTGGCACCAGTCAGTCTGGGCTGCGTTCTGTTTGGGGCGGTGCTCGGACGCAAGCGCATTCCGCGAACGCTGATGTTGGTTTTCATGCTTGCGGGTCTGGGGGTTACAACTTCGCTGCTCACCGGGTGCAGCGGCGGGTTCGCGCCCACTCCCTCTACGCCGGCTGGAAATTACATCATCACGGTCACCGGGACCAGCGGAGCGTTTCAGGCCTCAACCACAGTGACGCTGGTGGTGCAGTGAAAAGGATTCTCACTCCACCAATTCGGCGAACCAGAACCCCTTTGGACCAGATTTTGCGAACCACGGTTCGCGAACAAGTAAGAAAAGGACAATTCCCATGCGGAAATTAGTGTTAACCAAGACGGTCGCTCTACTTCTGCTGTCAATCGGATTCACTGCGGTGACAGCCTCGCCCGGGCTGGCGCAGAGTGCCTACTCGGGGCACTCGTTGGATGTAGGTCTCGACTACAACTACGTGCGGTCGAACCTGCCCGTGGGAGGCTGCGGGTGCTTCGCACTCAATGGCGGGAGCGCATGGATGGCCTTCAACGTCAGCCGCTCTCTGGGCATCGTCGGCGAAATCGCCAGTCAGGATGGATCCAACATCTCGGGCAGCGGCGCTGACCTGACGCTTACCTCGTTTCTGGCAGGTCCCCGCTACCGCCGGAAGGTTGCTGGCCGCTTCGGGCCGTTCGTTCAAGTGCTCCTCGGTGGAGCCCATGCGGGTGGAAGCCTGGCGCCGGGCAGTTCGGGGTTGCCGGGATCGGCCAATGCATTTGCCATGATCGCGGGCGGCGGGCTCGATATCGGCCTCACGCGGCATATTGCCTTGCGAGCTTTTGAAGCCGACTATTATCTGACGCGTTTCGATAACGGGGTGAATGATCATCAGAACAATCTTCGTATCGCGGCCGGCGTGATCATTCGGTTGGGTGGAGGTCGATGACCGGTTGTGAACTCTGAGGAGATCGAGGAGTCACTCCACAGTGACGGACTTGGCCAGATTCCTCGGCTGATCCACGTCGCATCCCCTTCTGACCGCGATGTGATAGGCCAGCAGCTGCAGGGGAACGATTTCGAGAATCGGTGATAGTTCTTCCGGCGCGGCGGGAACGTAGAGGACGTGGTCAGCGGCTTCCTTGATCTCTTCGTCACCCTCCGTCGCGAGCGCGATGACTACTCCGGAGCGGGCCTTTACTTCCTTGAGGTTTGACATCGTCTTCTCGTAGCGCAGCATCGAGCCGGGAGTGTTCGCATCCCGAGTAGCGACGATGACCACAGGCAGGTTTTCGTCGATCAGAGCGTTGGGGCCGTGCTTCATTTCGCCGGCAGGGTATCCTTCCGCGTGAATGTAGGAGATTTCCTTGAGTTTCAGCGCGCCTTCAAGGGCGATGGGATAGTGAATACCGCGTCCGAGGAAAAGAAAATCCTGGGCACGCTGGAATCGCTTGGCTAACTCTTCACAGGCTTCGTCATGCGTAAGAATGTTTTCCAGCTTGCCGGGGATGAGCGTCAATTCCTGAGCCGCTTTGCGGGTCTGTTCGGCAGTCATGGCGCCACGCACCTGCGCGAGGTAAAGAGCAAAAAGATAAAGAGCCGTGAGCTGGCAGGTGAAGGCCTTAGTGGAAGCAACGCCGATTTCTGGTCCGGCGTGAGTGTAGATGGTTCCGGCAGCCTCGCGAGTGATCATGGAACCGACGACGTTGCAGATGGCCAGCGTCTTCGAGCCTTTGGCTTTGGCCTCGCGCTGGGCAGCGATGGTGTCGGCAGTTTCGCCGGACTGCGAAATGACGAGAGTGATGGTCTCTGGGCTGACGATGGGGTCGCGGTAGCGCCATTCGCTGGCATAATCGACCTCGACGGGCACGCGGGCGAAACTCTCGACCATGAACTTGCCGGCTTGTCCGGCGTGCCAACTGGTGCCGCAGGCCACGATGTTGATCTTTTTCGCGGCGCGGAATTCGGCTTCGCTGATTTGCATCTCGTCCAGAAAGATGTGGCCGGTGTCGAGCGAAATGCGTCCCAAAGTCGTGTCGCGGACGGCGCGCGGCTGCTCGTAAATCTCTTTGAGCATGAAGTGCTTGAAGCCGCCTTTTTCCGCCATGATCGGATCCCAGGTCACGTGCTGCACCTGGCGTTGGAGAGGTTTTCCGTCGAAATCCGTCAGTTGCACACCGTTGGCAGTGACCACCGCGAGGTCGCCATCGGCCAGAAAGAAAATGTCGCGGGTGTGATAGAGAATGGCGGGAACGTCAGACGCAACAAAGTATTCGTCGTTGCCAAGACCGACCACCAGCGGCGGACCGTTGCGCGCGGCCACGATTTTGTTAGGTTCATCGACGGAGATGACGGCCAACGCGAAGACCCCAGTGAGTTCTTTTACGGTCTTACGAACTGCCTCTTCGAGATGAGGGTGGTGACCGTTGCCGGTTTTGGATAGATGTTTTTCGATCAGGTGAGCGATGACTTCAGTATCGGTTTCGGTGGAGAACTTGTGGCCTTCTTCAATCAGCTTTTTCTTCAGGCTGAGATAGTTTTCAACAATGCCGTTGTGTACGACGACGATCTTGCCGCTGCAATCACGATGAGGATGAGCGTTTTCTTCGGTGGGGCGTCCGTGAGTTGCCCAGCGAGTATGGCCAATGCCGTAGCTGCCTTCCAGCGGCTTGAGCCGGATAGCTTCTTCCAGATTGCGCAGCTTGCCTTCTGCACGGCGGATCTGCAGTTTGTCCCCATTGCCGGCAACGGCAATTCCCGCTGAGTCATAACCGCGGTACTCGAGACGCCGCAAGCCCTCAAGGATGATCGGAACCACTTGCTTCTTGCCGACGTAGCCAACAATGCCACACATGCGGGAACTCCAGGAATTCAGTCTGCGAGGGAGCAGCGAAACTCTTCAATGACCGGGTTCGTGAGCACGTCGCGAGCCATGCGTTCAACTTCGGTTTGCGCTTCTTCGCGGCTTAGTCCGCCATCGAGGGTGAGTTCAAAGTACTTTCCCTGGCGGACGTCCTCCAGACCTTTATAGCCCATCTTCTTGAGCGCACCCTGGATCGTCTTGCCTTGAGGATCGAGAACGCTTTTCTTGAGCGAAACGTAAACGTAGGCTTTCATGGAGGTCTTAATTATACGTCAGCGTCGCGGCGGGTCGTTCAGGGACAAGAGTGACGCAGCCGAACGCTTGGCGAAGTCGCCGAAAGTTATGCACCTCGATGAGTGGGAAGACGATCCCGATGGTTTGCTGGTCTGGTAGTTCCACGTCAAGCGCCGAGCTCTTGTATTTTGCGCTCCAGGTCAGATCGAGCTTGTTCGAGCATGGCACGGTGACGTTCATTGCGGCTGCCCTCAAGTTGCTGAAGCACTCTCTGGAGCGACAGACGAAGGCTCTCTTTCTCGTGGAGCCGCGCGGCGGCTTCCCTTGTCAGACGCGGCTTTTCGGGTGTGCTTCTTCCGGCCGCCTCGTCCTGTTGTGCCTCGACGGACTTGCTTTCCCAGCCCCGGGCCATGAGGTCAGTATAACGTTCCGAGAGTGGCGTTGAAACCGCGGGAGCGGCGCTAAGATCCGACGCGCTCGTAGTGTCCCATCTTGGGAAGAATCTGTTCGCTAAACCGATGTAGAGAAGAAAACCAACTATTTCCGTGAGTAGTGAGGCTATAATGCCGGGGAATCGGGGCAGTTGAGCGGCGCGCTTTTCGAGGGGGAGACGCCGCGAGGTCCGGTCCAGTGTACCCCTTGAGCGCGCCACGCTTAGAACGGGATGCTCAGCGCTCCCTAGCGCTGCTGGAGATGGCGGAAGTAGTGTCTCGAAGCCCTGAACCGGCTGAAGCTCTCCTTGAATCGGAACAGCTGATCGCTGCCTATTTCAGTGCGTCCAAGGTGGGTCTTGTCATCTTGGATGCCGAACTCCGCTTTGTTGCCATCAACCAAACGCTGGCGGAGATGAATGGAATACCTGCCGAAGAGCACCTGGGGAAGAGGCTCCGCGACATCCTGGGTGATGTGGCGGAACTCATCGAGCCGCAGTACCGGCGAGTATTCGCCACTCAGCAGCCGGTCCTGAACCTCAAAATCAGTTCCATATTGCCCACCCGGACCGAACCCGGCCACTGGATTCAGCACTTCATTCCCATCAAGAATGCGTCAGGTGAGGTTAAGCAAGTCGGCGGAGTCGTGGTCGAGATCACAGAACAAAAAAAGCTCGAAGAATCGCTGCACAGCGTCTCCGAGAAGTTGCAGGATGAGAAGAAGCGGCACCAGGTGTTGATGGAGGTCAGCCGTGTGCTGGCCGTGAAGTGGGATGTGTGCCAGGTGTTTCCAAAGATTTCCGCCTATCTGCGCCGAGTGCTGCGCCAGGAATACTCAGCCCTCTCCGTGCACGACGAAAAAAATGGTGAGCTGGTGCGGCAAGCCATGGATTTTCCCTTGCGGAAGGGATCCGTGGTCCACGCGGCGATCCATGCCGGGAAGGATCCGGGAGGCAAAGCCCTGCTGGAGCGCTCGTCTTTAATTTTCACCAAAGACGAGATGCAAGGATTTCCGGCTGGAACTACGGACCACTTGCTGGCTGAGGGTTTGCAGGCACTCTGTTGCGTTCCCTTGCTCCGGCCCAACGGGCCGCTGGGAGTTCTGGTGCTCGGCAGCACCCGGGCAGACGCCTTCAAGACCGGCGACCTGACGCTGCTCAACCAGGTCGCCGCTCATCTTGCAATTGCCATAGAAAACGCGCGTACCGCCCACGAAGTCGAGCAGCTCAAGAGCCGCCTGGAGCATGAGAAACGGTTCCTCGAGGGTGAACCACGCACCCACCTTCATTTTGAGGAGATCATTGGAGAAAGTCCCGCGGTGAAGGACGTACTGGATCAGGTCACAATCGTCGCGGCCAGTGATGCCACGGTTCTGGTCCTGGGAGAAACTGGAACCGGCAAAGGACTTGTCGCGCGCGCCATTCACCGCACCAGCAAGCGCAAGGAACGAAATTTTGTCACCTTGAATTGTGCCGCCATTCCCACGGGTCTGCTGGAGAGCGAGTTATTTGGACACGAGAAGGGGGCGTTTACGGGGGCCGTCAGCCAGAAGATTGGACGCCTGGAACTGGCGGATAAAGGTACTCTGTTCCTGGACGAGATCGGCGAAATCCCCCTCGAATTGCAGCCCAAGCTCCTCCGGGTATTGCAAGACCATGAGTTCGAGCGGCTGGGAGGGACGCGGACAATCAAAGTAGATCTCCGCCTGATCGCGGCAACCAACCGCGATCTAGCCCGGAGCGTGGCCGAGAAGGAGTTTCGCAGCGACCTGTTTTACCGCCTGAACGTATTTCCGATTCGACTGCCGTCTCTGCGGGAACGACGCGAAGACATTCCCTTGCTGGTCCGCTACTTTGTCCGGAAATTTGCCCGGGTCATGGATCGCGGTATCGAAACGGTCCCCAGCGAGACCATGAACACTTTGATCGGTTGGCATTGGCCGGGCAACGTAAGGGAGCTGGAAAACTTTATTGAGCGATCGGTCATTCTCACGGAAGGAACAGCGTTGCGATCGCCCCTGGCGGAGCTCCAGGCCGACTCATCCACCTTTGGTTCCGCGGAACATTCGCTCCAGGGCGCGGAACGCGAGCATATCGTTCGGGTGCTGCGGGAGACCGGGGGACTGATCTCCGGGCCCACGGGAGCCGCGCGTCGGCTCGGCTTGAAGCGCACCACCCTGCAGTCGAAGATGCAGCGGCTGGGAATTACACGCCGCGACTATTCCGATCGAAGATCGGAGTAGACCAAAGGCGTCTATTTTAGCTTCACGAAGAGCAAAACAAAGATCGCCCAGACTCCCACAGTGACCGGAAACTGCACCAGTGCCGCATTCTGCGTCGTGCTCCCCCTGGGCAGCGCATAAGTGAGCGCCATCATCGCCAAGGCAGTGAGCACGCCCAGAATCAGTTTGCTTTTCCAGTTCATGACGTTTTTGCCCCCACTTTCCTTTTTGCCCGGACCTATCTTCTCGCAGGCCGGGAGTATACCCCTCAAACGGCAACCTGGACAAGTAGTTCCAGAGGTTGGCAACGGGATCCTGGACCGCTTCGAAAGGCAGCCTCAAAGAGTTGTCGAAACAGGTTTGAAGTGCCGATTTATGCTCCCGTTGCCGAATGGTCGGCAGCCGGCCCGTTTGTAAGGTGTCGATCCCGATCGAATGAGCTTCTCCTTCTGCAAGTTAGACCGCTTTCTAGAGTGAGCCATTCTGGAACGACAATTGCATCGGCATTCCGTGATCGGGAAGTAAGTCGAACGGGTTTCCCCAACGCGGACGGGCGAGTTGCATCCCCCATTTGCTGCAAAGGCCAGCCGCATCCGGATCAGGAGTGAACCGTGTTAGTGGCTAGGAACTATCAGCCGAGCAATGTGGTTCGGTTACTGCCGGAGCCTGTAAGGAACTCTGCCCTGCCCGAGGAAATGCCAAGGAGCGAAGCTTGGCGTGGAGCGCCGCGAGCCTGCGAAGAAGTGTGGGCAGAGGTGCCTGAGTTCGGCGCGGGAGCTCCCGCAGTAGCGTGGCACGATCAAGTCCTCCCGCAGGACAATCCAGAGGCGACCGACGCTCTCTACTTGTTTGCCTGCCAGGTGGAGTGGGAGGGGCGCGGCGACCCGAGTGCGGCATGGGAAGTGATTTCCGCCGCGCGCAGCCTGCACGCCGAGACGCGGGCCTATGCCCTGTCCTTGCTCGAGCGGTCGCAGCAGACAAAGTCACAGAGTCCCGAAGATTTGCCCGCCGAACAGGCACAGCGGCGAGGTTCGACAGCGGAGGCAGGAATGAGAACCCCCTACGGTCTCGAAATCATCGAGAGTTGCATGGGCTGTAAGGTGAGCCGGGAAAGCTTTTTCTGTCGCTTTTCCCCGCCGGTGCTACGCTCCCTCGACGAAGCCTGCCACCACAGTGTAATGCCAGCTGGCGTGCTCCTGTTCGTTGAGGGTCAGACGCCTCGGGGCGTGTTTATTCTCTGCTCCGGCATGGTGAAGCTTTCGACGACCTCGAAAGAGGGCAAGATGCTGATCCTGAAACAGGCGGAAGCTGGGGAAGTGCTGGGGTTGAGCGCCGCCATTTCCGGCACGAACTATGAAATGAGTGCCGAGACTGCTTCCCCCTGCCAGTTGAATTTCATCGGGCGCCAGGACTTTATGGCCCTGCTGCAGAGCGAGAGTGAAGTAGGCATGCGTGCGGCTCTGTGGCTGAGCCGAGAGTTCCAGGGCGCCTATCGTGATATCCACGATCTGGTGCTGGCCCGTTCTTCGTCGGGAAAGCTGGCGAGACTGTTGTTATCGTGCGCGCCGACGGGGATTCAAGCGTCGGAGGAGCTGCATCTGCGTTCTTCCATGACCCACGAAGAGATGGCGCAGCGCATCGGCTCTTCGCGGGAGACTGTTACGCGGTTGCTAAGTGATCTAAAGAAAAAGAGGCTAATCCGGCTGGAAGGCGCGACCCTGGTAATTCGCGACCGGACAGGACTGGAAGCCCTGGCAGTTTAAACCTTCCCCCACCCCGGAGGGCGGCTCGAAGCCTGGGTCGTCCTCCGATTTTTCTCGCCATAGAATCTTCAACTTCCCCCAACAAATGAAAGTGAGTCAGTTTGTATTCCGGCACGCTGATTAGTGATCTGATGGCGATCGTCGAAAACGCGGAAGCGGGCGCCGCGTCCCCGTCGAGCGAGAAGAACCCCGGGGTGAAACCCTGCACGACAGCAGACTCAGAGTCCGAACAGTTCCCGCAGCCGTTTGGTCTGCGCCCGGCTGACTGGAATCTCGCTCTGCTTTTTATCATCCATGCGCAACTGGTACGAACTCTTGAACCAGGGAACGACTTCGCGAATACGGTTGATGTTCACCAAGTAGGATCGGTGGGCGCGCCAGAACAGGCCGGGATCCAGGCTGCTGAGTAGTTCTTCCAGGGTGCGGCAGTTCGAGTGCCCCTCCATGCCAGTGGGGCCGGCAGTCACAACCGTGATCACGCCGTCCTCGATGGAGGCGTAGCAGATTTCCTTCTGGTCGACCAGAAACATTCGTCCCACAGCCTTGAGCAGGATTTTCGAGGTTTGGGTTTTCGGTGCCTGCAGCATCCGGACCAGGGTGTCGATCTTCTCCGCCGGCAAACCCTCGGCTCCCTGTTGCGCGCGGGCCCTCTGCACCGACTGCGCGACGCGCTTCTTGTCAAACGGCTTCAGCAGATAATCCACTGCGTTGACTTCGAACGCTTTCACCGCGTACTGGTCGAAAGCTGTCGCGAAGACGATCTTGGGCAGAGGAATCTTTTTATCGAGAAGCTTCTTGATAACGCCGAAGCCATCGAGTCCGGGCATCTGGACGTCGAGAAAGACGAGATCAGGGCTGTGTTCTTTAATGAGGCTGATGGCTTCGAGACCGTTTTTCCCCTGGGCTACGACGTTGACGTCGCCGGCACTTTTGAGCAGATAGGCAAGTTCGTCACGGGCGAGTTGTTCATCGTCCACGATGACAGCAGAAAGGGGCATCCCGTCTCCATGCGTCAGAAGCCTGCCCTGAGTATAGTGGCGGCGTTTTGACAGCGTCAATGCAGGCGAAATCAGCGCTGTTGCATCATGCCGCCCAGATCCATCTTGGTGAAGCCGGCAGGGATCTCAAACAAGCTCGCCGGTTGCGCGCCTTCTTGAATGTTGCGCAATTCTCCGCTGTTCGACTTGCCTTCCCACTTCACCGGAAACCGCAACTTGGGGTCGAGCCAGAAGTGGCCGACATCGCCGCTGGCGTTTGTAGTCTCGTATTTCACCGTGCTGCGGCCGTTGACGGTGTCGCTGCCGACCTTGTGGCAGCTGCTACCTTCGTGTCCCATCTTTTGCCAGTCGCCGCAAGCATTCTCGACATCACCCGTCCGGAAGAAAGCGGTGGCATATCCCATGCGCTGGGTTTGAGCCTGCATCGGCATCTCCATGTACATGTGCTGCTGAGCCATGAGGACGGAGCCGGTCTGGGTCGCATAATTGATGATGACCGCGCTGCCGTGGGCGCTGGCGGTCTGGGATTCGATGCGCATTTTGTCTTTGGCGAAGTAAATCTTGGCCTGCGTCGGCGTACCCGGTTTCTGCAAGTCAACAATCTCGGCAGAAAACTCAGCCTGCGCCATTGCAAAGCTGGCAGCAAGCATCAGAGCGTAGAAGCACGAAACACGAGTGATCCATCGAAGCATGTGATTCTCCTTGATTCTCAGGTCCGGGAGGGCCGTGGGCTCTTGCCGACCTCAGAGCAAGAGCGGGGGAAGAATAGCAGAAGCATCGGACTGCGGACAGGCGGGGGAACAAGAACAATCACCGGGACGATTCGATCTCCGCCTCCGGGATCAATGCCCGCTTTGTCCTTGAGGCTTATCGAAGTCCCGAGCGATCCATTTCGACAAGAACGTACTCTCGCGGTCCGTGAAGCCCAGCTTGCGGTAGACCTGCAGCGCCACCGTGTTCTGCCGGACGACTTCCAGATGAAGCGCCCTGACGTTGAGTAACCGGGCAGCTTCCTCCACAAATGCCATGGTCTTGCGTCCCCAACCGCGCCCGCGATATTCCCGCAGCAGATAGAACTCGTCGACAAACGCATCGCGGCCGAGCCATTCCAGACTGAAGCTAAAACAGATCACAACGTAACCTACGGGCGCCTCGCCATCCAAAATGAGCCAGACGCGGCCAAGGTTGTAATCGCGGAGGAGAGTGGTCAGAGCCACGCTGGCTTTTGGCTCGTCAAAGCCGTGACCATCGAAAGCGTAGTACGCGCGCATGAACTTCAGGAGCGCGGCTGTGTCAGATTCCGCCGCCAGGCGAAACGACGGCTCGGCCATCACACCACATTCTCCAGCGCCAATGCCATCCCCAGTCCGCCGCTAACGCAGAGCGTCGCCACGCCGCGCCGCGTATTGCGCTTCAGCATTTCGTGCAGCAAGGTGACCGTGATTCGCGTGCCCGTGCAGCCGATGGGATGCCCGATCGCGATCGCTCCTCCGTTCACGTTGAGCCGGTCGCGGTTGAAATTTAATTCGCGGTCGCAGGCCAGCACCTGCGCGGCGAAAGCTTCATTCATCTCGATCAAACCGAAATCGTGCAGCCTGAGGTTGTGCTTCTCCTCCAGCTTGCGCAGTGCCGGGACAGGTCCAATTCCCATTGTCCGCGGATCGACTCCAGCCGAAGTGACCGCCGAGATTCGAGCCAATGGCTTCAAATTGTTCTGCTTCACGAAGTGCTCGCTCGCCACCACCACCGCCGCAGCGCCATCGGTGATTCCCGAAGAATTGCCTGCGGTGACAGTTCCAGTTTTCGAGAACACCGGAGCCAGCTTGCCCAGCTTTTCCATGCTAGCGTCGGGAAAGGGATGTTCGTCGCGACTGAAGGTGGTCGCGCCTTTCTTGCCTTCGATCGTTACTGGAACAAGTTCGGCGTCGAATCGTCCAGCGGCCATCGCCCGTCCGGCCCGGGCTTGCGACATCAGGGCATATTCATCCTGCTCCTCGCGTGAGATTTTGTAGTGCTCGGTCAGCACTTCGGCCGTTTCGCCCATCACCATCTTCGCCATGGGGCAGAAGAACCCGTCGCGGTACATGCCGTCGACGAGTTCCTGGTTGCCCAGTCGGTATCCCCAGCGCGCTTCGAGATAATAAGGAACCCGCGACATCGACTCGGTTCCGCCTGCCAGGATACAGCTCGCGTCGCCCAGCAGAATCGATTGGTAAGCCAGCGCGATGGACTTCAGCCCCGAGGCGCAGGCCTTGTTCACGGTGAATGCCGGCGCTTCCTGCGGCACGCCGCTGCGAATGGAAATCTGCCGCGCCACGTTCGGCCCGCCACCCGCCTGGCGGGCGCTGCCGAAAATGGTTTCCTCCACTTGCTCGGGCTGGATTCCGGAACGCTCGATCGCGGCCTTGGCGGCTACTACGCCTATGTCGGCGGCCGTCAGCGAGGACAGCGATCCGCCGAACTTGCCGATCGGCGTGCGCACTGCGGAGAGAATGTAGACTGCCTGCAAAATGCTGCCTCCGAAACATTTGAGTCTAGCAGGGTGGGGAAAGATGCTGAACGTGAGTAGGTCAGACGAATGGATTTTCGATGCGAACACCATCGACCTTTCGCCCGTGCTGGAAGTCCTCGCTGTAAAGCCGCTCGCACTGGCCTTCCAGCGCCGCCGCGACTATGAGTGAGTCATACCATGACATTCGGTGCCTCTCGACAATCCGTAAAGCTTCGAAGTAAATGGCAGGCGAAGAGTGCACGGCTAATAACGGGCGAAGCACGGTGATTAGATACTGTTCCGCCTCCGCCACGCTCATGGGTTTCGCGAAGCGCCGGAACGCAAGGCTGAGGAACTCCTGTACCACTTGATAGCTGATGATTCCCTCGCCAGTATCGGCCGCCCGGCGAATTAGTTTCGAGGCCTT
>DATHMS010000083.1:0-4805 GCA_035486795.1 Candidatus Sulfotelmatobacter sp.
GCTCCGTGATCGCGGTTAAAGTGGCATTTGTACCTCTAGAATTTGACCAACGCTATGTTGGCGTCCGGCGCGCATCAACGAGGTTGGCACCTTTGATCAGCACGCCAATCAGCAGATGCAGCAGATGTTGGCCAAGGTTCTTCACAAGCGAAGAGTACGTTCGAGAAAGTTTTGTTGGCTCGATGCTTGAGATCAAACAATCGTGCGGATCTCCGGCTCTTTCCTGTTGAGCGCCGTTCCATATTGTTTCGGTGTGCGCTAAAGTCAAACGAATATGCCTGATTCGAAAGAGTCTCCGCCGCAACCGCCGCCCACGCTCGCGTCCCGTCTCAAACGATGGCTCGTTCCGGCGATTATTCTCCTGCTCGCCGTAGGAATCGTTCTCCTGATTACTACGAACTGGAATGCGTGGGCCGGCGGACGACCGGTGCAGGAAACAGATGACGCATATTTGCACGCCGACCTCACACCGTTAAGCACGAAGGTGGCGGGTCTGGTCGCAACCGTAGCGGTCTCGGATTATCAGGCTGTAAAGGCCGGCGATCCGCTCGTGACATTACGAGATGACGATTTCAACGCCCAAGTACAGCAGGCCCAAGCATCCGTCGCCGCGGCCGAAGCGGCCTTAGTCAACAATCAGAAGCAGAAACAGTTGCAGGATGCTCGCATCACCGAAGCGGAGGATGGAGTTCGGACCGCCGAAACATATATCGCCGCTGCCCAGGCAGGGATCGAGGCGGCAAACGCGGCCATCGCGGGAGCACACGGGGGGATCGATGCCATTCAAGCGAGTGTTACACGAACCTCGAAGGAGCGCAAACGCCAGGAAGCATTAATCGCCACGGAATCCACGACGCCCCAGAAACTCGAACAGGCGGTCGCGGACGACGAGAGCTATCGGTCCCAGCTCCTTACCAGGAACGCGGACCTCGCGACTGCAAATGCTCAATTGTCCAGTCGCCAAGCCGACCTGGCACGCGCTCGGGCTCAGTTGACGAGCGCACAATCTGAGGTTGAAGCGCAGAAGCGCCAGCGAGCGGTGCTCGACTCGCAAGAACTTCAGCTTCGCGCAGCGGTGGACCTCCAAAAAGCCGCTCTCTCGTTGGCGAAGACCAATCTCGGCTATACGAAAATCGTGGCGCCGGAAGATGGGATCGTCAGCGAACGCCTGGTCAGGCCGGGGCAGCTGGTAAGCCCGGGTACCCAAGTAATCTCTCTGGTCCAAAGCGATGTGTGGGTGCAAGCAAACTTTCTGGAGAACCAGATTCGTGGGATCCAACGGGGCGCCACCGCGGAAATTCGAGTTGACGCGATTCCCGGTGTGGTCCTGCGGGGACGGGTAGAAGAAGTGGCTCCGGCCAGCGGATCGCAGTTTGCGCTCTTGCCTCCGGACAATGCGACGGGGAACTTCACCAAAATCGCGCAACGCATCCCGGTAAAGATTGTTCTGGATCGAGATCAGTCAACGGACAGTCGTTTGCGCCCTGGTCTCTCGGTGATAGTCCGCGTCCACACGAACGGCTCTCATTCATGAATACCGCGGCCATCGAACCCAAGGCGAAACTCGCTACCAATCCCTATGTTGGAATCGCCGGTGTGTTCTTAGGTGCGACTCTCGCAACGATGAATGCGCGCCTGATCAGCGTCGGGCTGCCGGACCTGCGCGGCGCGCTTGGACTCGGTTTGGACCAGGCGTCCTGGCTTCCAACCGCGTTGAACATGGCCACGATGTTCAGCGGCCTCTTCGTGGTTTTCGTGAACACCTTGCTTGGGCCGCGGCGAATCTTGATACCTGCCTCGCTGGTGTTCGCGCTCGCGAGCACGCTGCTTCCCCTCGCGCACGGATATGGTCACATGCTGGCGTTGATCGTCATCGCCGGCTTGAGCTCGGGAACCTTCTACTCGCTGACCATGACCTTTGTACTCAGTGCGCTTCCCAAGAAACTCATTATTTTCGGTGTCGCGGCCTATGCTGCCGATATTGTTTTCACGGCGAACGTCGCACCGGCTCTCGAAGCCTGGTATATGGGCCACCTGTCGTGGCACTGGATCTTTTGGAACTCCGCCGTCCTGGCGCCTTTGATGACGCTATGCGTTTACTATGGAATTCCCAAGGTGCCTTTACCCGCACAACGGCCGAGTTGGCGCGGGTTTATGTATTTCAGCGTGGGGTTGAGCCTGATCTACGGCGCGCTCGACCAAGGTGAGCGTCTGTATTGGCTGCATTCCGGAATCATCGTCGGAATGCTGAGCGCTGGAACTGTCCTTGTTCTAGGTTCATTGGTAAGACGGTTGGTGCAGCCGCTGCCGGTCCTCGACCTCAAATTCTTAAGCACGAGAAACATCATTGTCATCGGATTATCGATTTTCGTTTTCAAGTTCGCTCAGCTGGCCACTCTGGTTCTGGTTCCCAGCTTTCTTGAAAATATTCATGATTACCGTCCGCTCCAGATCGGCGACGCGCTGGCTTGGGTAGCGCTGCCGATGTTCGTGACGGTATGGGTTATCGCAATCGTGGTGGTCTTCACGAACTCCAGACTCGTACTCGCGCTCGGGCTTACCCTCGCTGCCGTGGTCTGCTGGCACTACTCCCACATTGACACGTCCTGGGCCGGGAACAATTTCGAGTTCTGGGAGCTCCTGTTGTCAGTCGGCTTTGCCTGCTCGTACGTCGGCTTGGTGAGCAGTCTTATCTTGGAAGCGATCCAAGGGGGGGCGATGACAAGCTTAGCGAAAGCGGCAACCGTCTCCGGGTATGCTCATTTCATTCGGCTGTTGGGCGGTGAAGTCGGCGGAACCTTCATGGGGCATTTCTTGTCGGCACGGGAAAAGTTCCACTCCAATCTGCTGGGACTGCACGTCCAGAGCGGCGCGTGGATCACGGATCAGCGTCTTCGCATGCTCGCCGCCGGCGCCTTTGGAAAGTCGACCGGAACCGAGGAAGCACAATTTCGCGCGGCCGAAGCCCTGGGCTTACAAGTTCGGGCGCAAGCGTTTACTCTTGCAATCTCGGATGGATTTATTGCCATCGCTTGGGCAGTCGTTCTTTACCTGATGTTGATGCTCCTGCTGCGGCCCGGAATCTCCTTCCGGGACTTGAGGCGACCGTCATGATGCGCGCTACACTTTCCCGCTGCGTGGTTATTGGCTCACTGCTGTCGCTCGCCGCTCGGCCCCAGTATGCAGCCGACGTGCGGAAGCTAAGTCTAAAGGAAGCAGTTGAACTGGCCATCAGCCAGAATCATTCGCTGCGCATCGCGCGCCTGAAAATCGTCGAGAACGAGCAGAAAAAGGCCGGTGAACGCGCCTCATATTTTCCCTCGATCAAGGATGCCGCCAACGCCGACGACAGTACAGGAATCGATCATATTGTCATACCAGCCGGTGCATTCGGGCGCGTCCAAGGCGAGTTGGTTCCAGGAAGCGCGGTCAATATTCCTCAGGGCTTGCACCACCTGCTGCTCAATGAAGCGAGCATCTCTCAGCCGCTTACGCAATTGATACGAATCCATGAGGCCAATCGTATTGCAGCAGCGGAAGTTGCCATCTCACGGGCCGACCTAAAGAAAGCCGAGAATCAGGTGGCCGTCGACGTCCATCGCTTGTACTTCGCCATTCTAACCGCCGAACTGCAAAAGCGGGCCGCCGAGGAGCAGACCATCTACGCCAAGCAGGAGCTCAAGGAGAATATGGAGGCTGTTCGCAACGGGAGCCTGCTTCGCGTCAGTAGTATCCAGGGCAATGTGGATGTGCTTCAAGGACAACAAGCGGCTCTCACGGCCGATCTGCAGGCAACCGACCTGAACACAGAACTGGACGACTTGCTGGGGCTGCCGCTCGATACGAAGCTGGATCTGCAGCCAATAGAGGCGACCGGCCCCGACAGGCGTCCGTTAGAGGAGTATGTCCAGACCGCTTGGGCAAGCAATCCCGAAATCGCATCCGCGGAGCAATCGATCAAGCAAGCCAGTGCCGCGGTGGCGAGCGCGAAATCGGCGTTCATTCCCGACATTACGGCCTACGCCAGCGATACCTGGCAAAACGGAGTGGCATTTCTCGTTCCCAACTTCGGCTCGGTTGGAGTTCGGCTCAATTACGATGTGTTTTATTTCGGCAAGAGACGTGCCGCCGTTAGGGAGCGCGAAGCGCAACTTGCACAAGCCGAAGAGAACCTGAAGCGCCTCAAGGACAGTATCTCCGCACAAGTGGAACGCACCTATAACGCGCTAGAGCGAACGAAGAATCTAGTTGCTGTGGCGGACCAGGTTGTGGCGCTGCGGCGCGAGAACGAGCGGCTGTCGCATAACCAGGTGACTCAGGGTGTCATGACGGTGGCCAATACACTCGAAGCCACTTCGGCAACCTATAAATCGCAAGTGGATCTCCTGCAAGCGAACCTGAATTACATGCTCGCTTGGGCGGAGCTGAAACAAACCATTGGCCAGACCCCGGGCCTTTAGGTCTGAGTCTCCTGCGGTGTCGCTGCGGCTCTTGCCTGGATTTGCCGCGTGCCGTAATGATTTACGATAAGGCGGGACCCACGCTGTCCGGTATTCGCCGTCCAAATCCACTGCAGGAAGACACTCACACGCTCGCTTGATTGCGCCAGAAATTGCAGGTGTACCAGTCCCCAGACCAGCCAGGCGAGGAATCCGTGCATCCGAACCTTGCCGGTTTCGAGCACCGCGAAGCCTCCACCCACTACCGCCATGTTGCCCTTATCAAAGTAGTGAAATCGCGCCGGACGGGGTTTGCCGGAGATTCGACGTGCGATCAGCCGCCCGGCATACCGGCCCTGCTGGATG
>DATHMS010000084.1:0-24055 GCA_035486795.1 Candidatus Sulfotelmatobacter sp.
AACCGCCGCGAGAAAGAACTGATCGCAACCGTGCTGAAAGGAGCGGAGATCGAGCGGCAGCGAATCGAGACGCTGGCCGCGGCCGAAAAGCAACGCCTCATCGCGGAGGCCGAAGGGCATGCTTCGTCGATACGGGCGCAGGGCGAGGCTGAAGCGGAGATCATTTTCAAGAAAGGCGAATCCGAAGCCAAAGCCATGAACGTGAAGGCCGAGGCGTTTCAGGAATACAACCAGGCGGCGGTGATCGATAAGTTGTTTTCGACCATGCCGGATATCGTGAAGGCGCTGGCCAGTCCGCTGGCAAATGTGGACAAGATCACGATCGTTTCCACTGGAAATGGCGACGCGTCGGGGATGAACAAAATCACCGCCGACATCGCCAAAATGGCGGCGCAGGTGCCGGCGTTGTTCGAAACGCTTTCGGGCATGCCGCTGGCGGAACTGCTGGGGAAGGTGCGGCAGATTGGAGACAAAACGGCGAAGCCACCGGTGGTGGATGCAGCGAAGTAATCAGGAGGAGGGACGAGTTTCGACTCGTCCCTCCGTCCTCTTCGATTGGCAACAGTTTTCAGGAGCAAGGAGATGGCGAGCAAATCGAAATATACGGGATTGGGTATTGCGCTGGGAGCGGCGCTGGGCGCGGTCGCCGGCGTGCTGGCTGGGCACATTGCGATCTGGCTGGGCATCGGGATTGCGATTGGAATGGTGCTCGGAGCGTCGTTCCGCCGCGCTGAAGAAAGGTGTCCGGAATGCGCGGCGATCCATCGGAAGCATGAAGTGAAAACAAGGGTAGTGGAGAGCTGAGGGCGGTGGCCGAAGTGCCTTGCGGAGCCGACGGTATTGTTGACAGGGTAGGGATCCTTCAACTCCGCGGCTGGTCCGCTTCGCGAACCAGCTGCTCCGCTCAGGATGACAGTTTGTAAAGAAAAGGAGTCCATCATGGCGTTACTAGAGCGTGTTTCCACGTTAGTCCGGGCCAACCTCAACGACCTGATCGATAAGGCCGAGGAGCCGGAAAAGATGATCAAGCAAGTGATTCTCGACATGCAGAATCAACTGCTGCAGGTGAAGACGCAGGTGGCGATCGCAATCGCCGACCAGCATCTGCTGGAAAAGAAGCAGAAAGAGAACGAAGACAAAGTAACGGAATGGATGCGCAAGGCCGAACTGTCGGTCGACAAGAAGCAGGACGACCTGGCGCGGGCTTCGCTGCAGCGCGTGGAAAGCTATCGCGAGATGAGTGAGAGCTTCGCGCAGCAGGTGGCCGATCAGAAGGCACAGGTGGAGAATTTGAAAGCGGCGCTGCGCCAGCTGGAACAGAAGTTGACGGAGGCGCAGAGCAAGGCCGATCTGCTGATTGCGCAACATCGCCGGGCCCGCGCCGTGGGCAAGGCCAGCGAGGCACGGCTCGCCATCGGAGACGGCTCGAAGGCCGCAGCTTTCGATCGCATGAAGCGCAAGGTAGCGCATTCCGAGGCGGTGGGGCAGGCGAAGGCGGAGATTGCCGGAGACAACATGGAAGACCGGTTAGCTGCGCTGGAAAAAGAGGATCGCATTGAGCAGTTGCTGGCGGAGCTGAAGGGAAAGCGGGGAGCGTAGTGGGGTTCGGAAATGTTTAGTGACTTGTATGACTACATCTCGCTGTTATCGACAATGGCCGAGCGTCGAAGGAGAAATTAGTGCCGTTCGCATCTTGGGCGGCAGCGGAGTCTCTTGAGCGGGTTCCGGCGAGCGACGAGCAGCGCATCCTGGCCGTCTTGGCTGAGCTACAGGAAGACCCGTTTCAGGGAGATATCCGCAAACTGCCAGGTCTGCCTGGTTTTCGCCGCCGTGTGGGGAACTGGCGCATCCTGTTTGAAGTCGTGCTCGAAAGCAGGCGAGTTGTTGTGGCAGCGACTGAGCGGCGAACCTCGACCAATTACTGAACGCAAGGCTTGGCGTCAAAGTCGTGAAATCTCGCAAAAGCCAAGCTCGCTGCGAGGTGGGCGGTCCCGTCTGCCGGGGAATCATCGCCCGCTTACATCCATTGACCGGTCGGCCCGCATCTCTGTAGTCTTGACTGAGCAATTTTGGACCGGAATCGGGCTCAAGGAAAATTCATGAAGGAAGTTGCAATTCTGTTGCTGCTGGCGCTGCTGCTCAACGGTTGTGGCAGCAACCCGACTCTACAGTCGACGTCGGGCGGGATCTTTCAAGCGGCGATGTTCGGGGGTGCCGGGAACGCGTCCGGGTTCAGCTTTATCACGCAGTTTACGGTGAACAGCGATAATACATTGAACCTTTTGTTCCTCCAATTCCTTACCGAGAACCCCTGTTTCACCCTGAGTGGACCAAAAGTGAGCGGGTTTATTCAAAACTATGTCGTGAATACGGACGACACGGTTACCGGCACGCTTAATTTCACTGTGACCTCGGGAAGCAACATCCTTAAACTTGTCGGACCTTTGACCGGGACAGCCACCGTGACCGGAACCCCGCCGAACACTTCGACTACGCTTACCAGCGCCACGATCATTGGTAATTGGTCGCTGATGGGTGGCTCGGGATGCAACGCCGCAGGCGGCAGTTTCACCATGACCGAGTCTTGAAATTGGCTGCTCAGAACCAGTCGCTGCGATAGGCAACCCACCATGACAGGAAGAGGATGGGCACGGTTGCGGCCAGTCCCCACCAGATCGGCAGCAGAAAATCCGCTAGCAGGCCGAGCACCGTGAAGGTTGTCCAGAAGATTTTCTTCTCCATAGGATGATTGTAGGCTGACAGGTACGTGGAAGGCAGCAGTGCTGTCGGACCAGCACTTTCGTCACGTCCCTGGTCTGCGATAGCTGGTCTGCTATAGAGTGAGAGCCATGAAGCGGTCACTGCAACAGATCGCCGAGGCAGTTGGCGCCCGCCTGCAAGGGGATGGAGGCGTCGAGGTCGGGAGCGTGGCCAGCATCGAATCGGCCTCCAAGGACGATTTGGTATTTGTGGAAGAAGAGAAGTATCTTTCGCGAGCACTTCAGTCTGGCGCGGGCGGGGTGATTGCGGGGGAATTCGCGACGTCGTCGTCCGGTAAGCCCTTACTTGTCAGTCGTTATCCCAAGCTCACCTTCGCACGGGCGGCGCGCTTTCTGCGGGACGGGAATCACGACGCTGGTAACGCGGGTCTACATCCATCTGCGGTAGTTCATTCTTCGGCTCGTCTGGCAACAGGCGTTGTGGTGGAGGCGTACGGAGTGATCGGGGCAGATGCGGAAATCGGCGAGAGCACGCGGATTGGCGCCGGGTGCGTCATTGGACGAGGAGCGAAGATTGGGCGGGGCTGCGAGATTTATCCGAAGGTTACGATTTATGCGGGGACCATGCTGGGAGATCGGGTGACAGTGCATGCTGGAGCGGTGCTGGGAAGCGATGGCTTTGGATATGTGCGCGACGCGAAGAGCGGAGGCTACGAGAAATTTCCTCAGGTGGGCAGGCTGGTGATCGAAGACGATGTGGAGATCGGGGCTAATACGACGATCGA
Source organism: Candidatus Sulfotelmatobacter sp. (assembly GCA_035486795.1). Taxonomy (GTDB): domain Bacteria; phylum Acidobacteriota; class Terriglobia; order Terriglobales; family Acidobacteriaceae; genus Sulfotelmatobacter. The sequence goes on from DATHMS010000084.1 coordinate 3,506, forward strand.
CCGTGGAGCGCTCGATGAAACGCGAATCGGACGGGGAACGAAGATTGATAACCTGGTGCACATCGGGCACAACTGCCGCCTGGGGCAGAGTGTGGTGATCGCGGCGCAGACGGGGCTCTCCGGCAGCATTGTGATCGAGAACGACGTCGTGCTGGGAGGGCAGGTCGGCATTGGCGAACATGCGCGCATCGAAGAAGGGGTGATGCTGGGCGGGCAAGGTGGTGTTCTGCCAAATAAGGTGCTGCGCGGCAAGGGTGTGGCATTTTGGGGAACTCCGGCTCAGCCGGTCAGGGAGTATCTGAAGCAATTGGCGGCGCTAGCGCGGCTGGGGAAGAAGAGGTAGCCGTGGCGATCGTGGTGATTGGCGGGCATTCGCGGAGTGTGGGGAAGACCAGCGTGGTCGTGGGTCTGATTTCCGCGTTGGCTGAGTACGATTGGACTGCGGTGAAGATTACGCAATACGGGCACGGAGTCTGCTCGGCAAACGGAGCACTGTGCGATTGCGCGACCGACGATCATAGCTGGGCGATCTCGGAGGAGAAAGATCGCAGCGGGGAGTCGGACACGTCGCGCTTCTTGGTAGCGGGCGCGGCGCGAGCCTTGTGGGTGCGAACCGAACAGGGCAGGCTGGCGGAAGCCATGCCGGCGCTGCGGCAAAGGCTGGACCGGGCGCGGCATGTGATGGTGGAATCGAACAGCGTGTTGAAGTTTTTGCGTCCGGACTTATACTTGACGGTGCTTGACCCTGGCACGGAAGATTTCAAGAATTCGGCGCGGGAATTTCTGGACCGCGCCGGGGCCGTGATTCTTCACGACGATTCGAAAGCCGGGGGATCGGCCTGGCGAGGTGTTTCCTTAAAGCCGGTGGCTGAGCGGCCGGTGTTTAGGATCACGCCACCACCCTTTGTGACGCCGGAGATTGTCGAGTTTGTGCGGAGTTGCGTGGCGCTGCACGCGGCTGCGGATTCCTCTGCGCTGCACGCTTCGGAATGACAAAGCGTGGCCGCAGCCGCTCGACAGCGGACGGTTGAGAGCCGGTTTGTTATCCTTGACGGTGCGGCAAATTCATTTCAGCGCCTGGTTGCTGGTTGTTGTCTCATCGATCCTGCAGGTACTCATTTTTCCACTGGCCGGGTTGTATGTTCTCTCGTGGGTGGCGTTTGCCCCGCTGATCGTGGCTCTCTTGCGAGCGCGACCGGTGGGAGTGCTGGAGATGGATGGCTCCGTCAATCTTCAGGCGGCGACGCCGGGGCAGGCTTTTCTGCTGGCCTATACTTCCGGGATCCTCTGGTTTGCGGGAACGTGTTACTGGATTTACGACACCATGCACGAGCATGGCGGCTTGAGCGTGCCCGCGGCGCTGCTGGCTCTCTTCCTCTTCTGTCTTTATCTCGGGCTTTATCACGGGCTGTTTGGCTTGTTACTGAGCCTGACGGTTGGAGCTGGCCGTGATAACCGCGGGGCTTTGCTGGCTGCACCATTTCTGTGGGTCGCCGTGGAGCTCGCGCGGACGCGGGTCACCGGGTTTCCGTGGAACCTGCTGGGCACCGCGCAAGTGGATAACATCTCACTCAGCCGAATCACCACGTGGACGGGGGTTTACGGGGTTTCGTTTGAGATCATGCTGGTGAATGTCGCGGTCGCGGCGGCGTTCCTGGTTCCGAGAAAGAAACGAAGCACGCTGTTGCTGGCCGCGCTGGCTGCGGCGGTGGTTCTACAGGCTGGAAGACTGGTGGACCCTCCTGCGCTCCACTGGGACCACACCGCGTTGCTGGTGCAGGAAAACATTCCAGTGGATGAAACCTGGACCCGCGATACTTTCGAGCGCACGCTGCGTGAACTGGCTGATCTCAGCGTGAAGGAAGCGGCCTCTGCCTCATCCAGCGCGACCGCGTCCAAGCCGGGCAATGTTGACTTGATCGTCTGGCCTGAATCGCCTGCGCCTTTTTTCGTGAGTGATCCGCTGTTTCGCGATCCAGTAAGCCAGATGGCTCGCGAAGCGCACACATGGGTGGTGACGGGTGCCATTGGGAGCACACCTGTTACGCAGGGCGGCAAGTCGGCTTCGGAGGTGTTCAACTCGGCCGCGCTGATCAGTCCTGCGGGCGATTGGACTGCGCGTTACGACAAAGTGCATCTCGTGCCTTTCGGAGAATACCTGCCGTTCCCCCGGCTGTTTGCGTTTGCCGGAGGCCTGACCAAAGAGGTGGGAGGGTTTGAGTCAGGAACGGCGCGCGCGCCGCTGGAGGCCGGAGACACGCGGCTGGGAGTCTTCATCTGCTACGAGTCTGTTTTTCCCGGCGAAGTGCGGCAGTTTGCGGACCAGGGTGCGCAAGTGTTCGTAAATCTGTCGAACGACGGCTGGTATGGCGACAGCGGCGCTTACGCACAGCACCTGAATCAAACGCGCATGCGTGCCATTGAGAACGATCGCTGGATATTGAGCGCGACAAACACCGGGGTGACGGCTTCACTAGACCCTTACGGGAGAACGGTGGCGCGGCTTCCGCGCAAAGAACGGGGTGCGCTGATGGCCCCTTATGCCCTGACCTCCGTAACCACGTTCTACACGCGGCACGGCGACTGGTTTGCGTGGCTGTGTGCGATAATTTCAGCGGGGGCGCTGGTCACGCGCTTCGGGTTTACCAGGAAATCGGGCAAGAAAGCAGAAACATCCTCATGAATCAAGAGCTGGAACAGGAATACGGATCACTGAACAAGAAGGTGCGCGAACTCCGGGAGTATCTTTGACGCGGACAAGCTCCGTCCGCAACTAGCCGAGGTTGATAAGCAGGCTGCCGAGCCGAATCTGTGGTCGAATCCGCAACGATCCCAACAAGTGATGCGCGAGAAGAAGCGTCTGGAGCACTTGCTGGCCACAGATGCCGACCTGGGCCGCCGCGGCGATGACATCGCCGCTTACTTCGAACTCGCCAAAGAGGGCGAAAGTGTCGACGGCGAATTGCGCCGCGACATCGACTCGCTGCGCGAGCTGGTCGACAAGCTGGAGACTGAGACACTGCTTTCCGGAGCGAACGACGCACTGAATGCGATCGTCACGATTCATCCGGGTGCGGGTGGAACGGAATCGCAGGACTGGGCGGACATGCTGCTGCGGATGTATCTGCGCTGGGCGGAGCGGCAGGGATTCGAGACTGTTCTTTATGACTACCAGCCGGGCGAAGAAGCGGGTCTGAAATCAGCTACCTTTGCGGTGAACGGCGAATATGCTTTTGGGCTGTTGAGCAGTGAAATCGGCGTGCACCGGCTGGTGCGAATCTCGCCGTTCGATCAAGCCAAACGGCGGCATACGTCGTTTGCCAGCGTTTATGTTTCTCCGGAAATTGACGATAGCATTGAAGTGGTGATCAAGCCGGAAGACATCCGCACTGACACCTACCGGTCGAGCGGCAAGGGCGGCCAACACGTCAACACGACGGATTCGGCGGTGCGTATTACTCACATTGCCACCGGCCTGGTGGCCAGTTGCCAGAATGAACGTTCGCAGCATAAAAATCGCGAACGCGCGATGAGCATGTTGCGCTCCAAGCTCTACGAGTTTGAGATGGAGAAAAAGCGCGCAGCCACGAAGAAGATTGAAGATTCAAAACTCGACAACGACTTCGGCTCGCAGATTCGCTCCTATGTGTTGCAGCCTTACCGCATGATCAAGGACCATCGCACCAAGACCGAGGTGGGCGACGTGGACCGCGTGCTCGACGGCGACTTGCAGCCGTTCATCCGAGCGTATTTGCTGGCACGACGCGGGGAGAAGTCGTGAGCACTGCTGTTGTAGGCAAGAAACGTCAAACACAGGGGACACAGAGGAAGCACAGGGTAAAGCTTGGGCCACGGTTCCTGCGCGCGTTTCAGTTTGCCGCGAAGAAACACGCCGGGCAAACGCGGAAGGCATCGGGCATTCCTTATATCGCGCACTTGATGGGGGTTGCTTCGCTGGTGCTGGAGTTCGGCGGCGACGAGGACCTGGCGATCGCGGCGCTGCTGCACGATGTAGTGGAAGATTGTGGCGGCGCACCCATGCTGAAAGAAGTGAGACGGAGGTTTGGGAGCCGGGTGGCGAAGATTGTGGACGGCTGCACGGATTCGGACACCGAGCCTAAGCCGCCGTGGCGTGAACGCAAGGAAAGTTACATCCGGCATTTGAAGAGTGCCGATGCGGAAACGCGGCTGGTTTCGGCGGCGGACAAGCTCAACAATGTGCGCTCGATTCTTTCGGATTACCGGGAGGTCGGGGAATCGATCTGGTCACGTTTCAATGGCGGTCGCGAGGGAACGCTTTGGTACTATCGGGCCTTGCTGGAGGAATTTCTTCGACGCAAGCCGAATCGGTTGATTCGAGAGTTGGAACTGGCGGTGCGGGAACTCGAAGCCGGAACAGACCTGGGCCGTTCTGAGGTGAACTGATGCCGCGGACGATCGATTTAATTCGCGCCTCCAAGCTGCCGTCGAACATGATGCAGTTTGCGGCGAAGGGCGCGCTCTCCGTTCCGCCGGACGAAAATATCGAGATCCTGGTTTACCTGGCCAAACACAACAAGATTTTTGGCGACGTGGCGCGCATGACGTTGGCGGGCTGGGACGAGCATGCATCCCTGGCAGCGGCTTCCGATCCTAAGACTTCGCGTGAGGTGCTCGACTACCTGGTTGCGCCCGATAATCTTCGTCCTAGACTGCTGCCGGCGTTGCTGGAGAATCCCTCGGTCGCCGATGGTGAGTTGGCTAAGTTTGCTCTGGCGGCGACTCCGGAAGCAATCGCGGCTATGCTGCGAAGTCCGCGGGTGCGGGCTTCCGCAGGCATTCTGGATTGTCTTCGCTCGAATCCATACCTGAAGGGCGCGGAAGCAGCTACAGTCGCTGAATTGCTGCGAGGAGGCAAGAGCGAGACACCCTCGGTTCCAGATGCTGGTAAGGCGCCGGACGCGGAGGAAGCGGTTGCTGCGGACGCTGCCGAACCGGACCTTGAGGCGGCAAGCGACGAAGCAGGAGAAGTTCCTGACGAAGCCATTTCTGCTTACCTTGCCGAACACGCGACCGAGATTGCTGCGGAGCAGGAGAAGCCATTCCAGCCGGTCGGAGGCGTGGTGGATTTGCTGGGCGCTGATTTTTTCCCGGTGTCGGAAAACAAAGATATGACGGAGATTGCCGGGGACGAGGAGAAAGCTGAAGCGGAATCTGCCGGCGCGGCTTCTGCAGCGGCGGCAAAGGCTAAATCTGCCGCTGGCGCGAAACCTCAACTTGCCCGGCGGGAAAATACACTGCAGAAGATCAATCGCCTGGATGTGAAGGGCCGCATCCAGCTGGCGATGAAGGGCAATAAAGAAGAGCGGTCGATTCTGATTCGCGACGGCACGAAGGTGGTGGCGCTGGCGGTGCTCGATGCGCCTAAGATTTCGGACGGGGAAGTGGAAAGGTTTGCCCTGCAGAAAAATGTGCTGGAAGCAGTTCTGCGGCAGATCCCGTTGAAACGCCGCTTCATGAAGAATTACATCGTGGTGCGGAATCTCGTGGCCAATCCGCGCACGCCGCTCGACCTTGGATTAGGACTGATGAAGCATCTGCAAATGCAGGACTTGAAAAACATTTCCGCCAACAAGGAAGTCTCCGAGACTGTCCGCTCGCTGGCTCTCAAGATGTTCAAGCAGAAGAAGGACGCGGCGAATAAGAAATAGAGGGCCATGGCTTCTTTCCCGCAAACCGATCCAATCACGGAACTACTGAGCCAAGCGCGAACCATCGCGGTGGTCGGGCTTTCCGACAATCCTATGCGCCCCAGCCATGGAGTCTCGGCTTACATGCAGAGCCAGGGATACCGCATCATTCCTGTAAATCCGAGGATCGAGTTGTGTCTGGGAGAGAAGGTTTACGCATGCTTGCTCGATGTACCGGAGAAGATCGACATCGTGAACATTTTTCGGCGACCGGAGTTCGTGGAAGAAGTGGTCGACCAAGCCATCGAGTTGAAGGCTCCTGCGATCTGGATGCAAGAAGATGTTGTTCACGACGAGGCGGCTGAGAAGGCGCGCCGGGCGGGTATTTTCGTCGTAATGGACCGCTGCATTCTGAAGGAACATCGGGCACGATTCCGATGAGCCGGTCCGCCAGCGCTTGGATTACTGTTTTAACTTATCGCTTCACGCCGATCGTTTAACCCCGACGAAGACCACGGTTGCATCGTCGCGCACGCCAGAGCCGTTGGCGAAGGCGCGGACATCGTCGACGATGGTGACGGCAGAAGCTCCGGCGCCGGCCGCGTGTTCCGCGAGCCGTTCAGGGCCGTACTCCTCTTCGTCGGCGTTTACCGCTTCGGTGATGCCATCGCTGTAGAAAACCAGCCGCGAACCCTCCGACAGGGTTACACGAGTTTCGGAATAACCTCCGCAGTTAATGCCGAGAGGCAATCCACACTCGGTATCGAGAAACTGTGCACCGTCGTCGTTGATAAAGAGAGGATGCAAATGCCCAGCGTTGGCAAAGACCACCGTGCGAGTTGCCGGATCGAGCACGGCGTAAACCAGGGTGACGAACTTGCCTGCGGGAAAGTCCTCGACTAATAGGCCATTCAGCTTGGTCAAAACCTGGCCCGGACTGCAGCAGGCCGCGAGAGACCGAAGCATTCCACGCGTGGCCGACATGAGCAGGGCGGCGGCCGTGCCTTTTCCGGAGACATCCGCCAGCACAATTCCCCAGCGGCCATCGGGAAACGGGATAAAGTCGTACCAATCCCCGCCCACGGCGCTGGCAGGGACGCTAAGGCCAGAAATCACAAAGCCCGGTATGAAAGGCGAACTCTTGGGCAAGAGCGCCTGCTGCATGACCCGGGCTTCCTGAGCCTCGCGGTTCATGATTTCGCGCTCCGCGCGTTCCGATTGAAAACGGCGGGCATTGTGTATTGCCACGGCAACGTGATCACAGAGTGCCTGAAGAATTCTTAATTGCTGACGAGGGAAGGCATCCAGTTCGGGATGGGACGCGGTGAAGACGCCCACGAGGCAATTGCCGACGTGAAGTGGAATCACCACCTCGGAGAGTGTGTCGTGCTCGCAGCCAATGTAATAAGTGTCCTTGCGGACGTCGGGTGCGTAGCGCATCTGGCCGGTGGAAGCGACGTAGCCGACCATGCCTTCTTTGCCAATCTTCAAACGATGGCCTTTGTGGTTGATGCTGCATCCGTGCACGCCGGCCAGCACCATCTCGCCGTGCTCTTCATCGTGCAGGTAGATGCTGGCCTCTACGCAGCCGAAGGAACGGGCAACTTCGTTCACAACGTTGTCGATGAGTTGATCAAGGTCGAGGATGGAAGTGATCTTTTGCGCTGCTTTCTGCAGCTTCTGCAGGTCTTCTACCTGATCGATGAGCGGGGGGCGAACGGGAACGGCGGCGACGGCTCCAGAAACGGTGACCATGGGATTCAGCCCTTCTTACCTAGCAGGCGGGCACAAACCATACACGTCTGTTCATTCATCAGATGCTGGCTAGTATCTCTAGGATTCTTTCCTAGAGCGCGAAGGTTTGCTTCCGGTGGCCGGTGCACGTAGCTTCTTGATCTCTTCCATCCGTTCGCGGATACGCTTCTCGACGCCCTCGCTGGTGGGTTGGTAGTAGACGCGGTCGCGCAAATTCTCCGGCAGGCATTGCATGTTGGCGACTTTGCCTTTGACGTCGTGGGCGTATTGATAATCCTTGCCGTATCCCAATCCCTTCATGAGTCCTGTGGGCGCGTTTCGGAGATGCAGGGGCACGGGTTCGGCGGCGGTTTGCTCGATGTCCTGTTGCACATTGGCATAGGCGGTGTAGAGCGCATTCGACTTGGGCGCGACCGAGAGGTAGACGACGGCTTGCGCCAGCGCGAGATTGCCCTCCGGCATGCCGATGAAATCAACGGCGTCGCGCGCAGCCATGCATAAGGAGAGCGCATTAGGATCAGCCAGGCCAATGTCTTCGACCGCCATGCGTACCACGCGGCGCGCAATGTAAAGCGGATCTTCACCCGCTTCGATCATGCGACCGAGCCAATAAAGGGCGGCGTCAGGATCGCTGTTGCGCACGGACTTGTGCAGGGCTGAAATCAGGTTGTAATGCTCTTCGCCGGCCTTGTCGTAGAGCAGAGTGCGCTTCTGCAGGGCGTCGCGAACGATGTCGTCGGTGATCTCCGGAGGCTGGGTTCCGGCCTGCAGCGCCAGTCCGGCAGCGACCTCCAGCACGTTGTAGGCGCCGCGCGCGTCGCCGCTGGTGTAGCTGGCGATTCTCTTGAGGACGTCGTCGGATGCGCGCAAGTTCATTGTGCCAAGGCCGCGCTCTTGATCGGTCAAGGCCCGCTTCAACAGTTGCACGATCTGATCTTCGGTCAAGGGCTGCAACACATAGACACGGGTTCGCGAAAGCAGCGCGGCGTTGATCTCGAATGAGGGATTCTCGGTGGTAGCGCCGATCAGGCGGATGTTGCCCTTTTCCACGTGGGGCAGAAAGGCATCCTGCTGCGCTTTGTTGAAACGATGAATCTCATCGATGAAGACGATGGTGCGGGTGCCGTATTGACGTGCGCGTTCAGCGTCGGACATGACCTGCTTGATCTCTTTGATTCCGGCGAGGACAGCGGAGAACTCGATGAACTCAGCCTTGGTCATGTTCGCGATGATCTTTGCGAGCGTCGTTTTGCCTGTGCCCGGCGGTCCCCAGAAGATGAGTGAACCGGTATCGTCGCGCTGGATCTGGGTGCGAAGAGGCTTGCCGGGACCGATGAGGTGTTCCTGGCCGACGTATTCCTCGAGCGTGCGCGGACGCATGCGGTCAGCCAGAGGACGGGTGCGGTCGGTGGCGCTGTCGGCGCTCGGCGTGGGCTGGAAGAGTCCCATCGAAATCCTTTATTTCCTCTGCCGTGCAGCTTCGTACAGCACGATGCTGGCGGCTACGCCGGCGTTAAGACTCTCGACCTGCTGCGCGTGCGGAATGGAGATGAATTCATCCATCATGGCCATTATTTCGCGCGGCAGGCCGGCGCCTTCGTTGCCGAAGAAGATTGCGGTCGCACCTTTCAAGTCTGCTTGATCCAACGGCGTTCCCTTGTGTGAGGAAGTCGCAAGCAAGCGCACTTTCTGCGCCCTCAGGGCGTCTGAAACTTCTGCTAGCTTTGTTGCTGCCTTCCCGTGCTGTCCGTGAATTACGGGCAGGCGAAATACCGATCCGGCCGAGGCGCGCACGAGTTTCGAGTTGAAGGGGCTGACTGTGCCTTCGCCGAGGACTATACCCGCGCTGCCAAACGCCTCGGCAGAGCGCAGAATCGTGCCCAGGTTGCCGGGGTCTTGCAGTCCGGCCAACACAACGATCGGGCCTACCTGCAAACGCTCCTTCTCGACGACATCGTCGAGGGAAAATTTCTTGAGACGCACGAGCGCGGCTACGCCCTGCGGGGATTCGCTGGGCACGAGGCTGTCGAATAATTTGTCAGGAAGCAGCAAGGTTTCGACCTGGGCGCCGAGTTGGGGCAGAAGACGCTCGGCTCGATCCTGCGCGGACTCGCGAAAGAACACTGCGTTGAAGCGAAGGCCGCTGCGGATGGCCTCTTCGAGGATGCGCAAGCCTTCGATGGCGCAGTCTCCGGCTTCGGTTAGCTCGGCACGCGAGAAGGCTTGACGCAGTTGCTTTACCAGCGAGTTGTGGCGTCCCTCGATGCGGCGGAGGCGGTGCTGCGTGCTGAGCCGGGTTTCTGGCAGCTTTTTCATCCGGATATTGACCGCTAATCGTGACTGAATGATACGCCGCCCACCCGTCTTGCGGCTCTTTGCCGTATTATGGTAGGTTCCACGGACAAAATGTTCCAAGCAGAAACGAGCAGGAAGGGAGCGCTGTGCGCGCTGAAATCCTAAAAATCAGTTGTGAGACGCCTGAGATTTCTCTGGTGAAGTACGCCGCCGACCAGATTCGTGCCGGCGAAGTGCTGGGCATGCCAACGGACACGTTTTACGGGCTAGCAGCTGACCCTTTCAACCTGCGCGCTGTCGATCGCGTGTACGACATCAAGACCCGTTCACGTCACAAACCCTTGTCGCTGCTGATCGAGAGCGTGGATCAGGCCGAGGAACTGGCTAAATCGCTGCCCGAGGAGTTCTATGCGTTGGCGCGGCAATACTGGCCGGGACCGCTGACCATCATCGTGAAAGCAGGATCACGCCTGCCTCTAAAGGTGACCGCGAATACAGGCAACGTGGCGCTGCGCGTGCCGAACGCGAAGATTCCCCGGGCGGTAGTTGTGGCCGCGGCGATTCCAATCACGGCCACGTCGGCCAATCTGAGCGGGGCGTCGGAGTGTACCAGCGCTGAGCAGGTGCGCGATCAGCTGCAGGGCCGCATTAGCATTATCGTGGACGGAGGGACTTCCCCGCGCGATGTTGCTTCCACCATCATCGACCTCACCGATGAAGGAGCGCGCTGGCGGGTGATTCGCGAAGGCGCGATCGCCGCCGAGGAAATTTCCACCTTCTTTGCCAAAGGATGAGCGACGATCCTGTTAACCGGCATCCGCGACGCCGCTGGCTGGTGCGGCTGGGGGCGCTGGCTCTGGCCGCGTTGGCTGCTTTCCTTGCGCTGACTGCGGTTGGCATTGTGCGCGAAGGACGCCAGCAGGAAGTGCACCCGGCGGACGCCATCGTCGTATTCGGGGCGGCGGAGTATGCCGGGCATCCCTCGCCTGTGTTGCGAGCCCGGCTTGATCACGCCTTCGATCTCTTTCGCCAAGGCATTGCTCCCGTTGTCATTGTCACGGGAGGCGCTGCGTCTGATCCCAGCTTCAGCGAAGGCGGGGTGGGCAGCGATTATCTGAAGCACCGCGGAATCCCCGAGCCCAGCCTGATCGCCGAGACGCAAGGTTCCGATACTGCGCAATCGGCGGCGCGGGTGGCTGTGATCATGCGCGCTAACGGACTGCACAGTTGCGTGGCGGTAAGCGATGCGTATCACGTGTTCCGCATTAAGAGGTTGCTGGAGCATGAGGGCATCGGTCCCGTGTATGTGGCGCCGCGGCCCGATTCGCGTCCGCGCGGTGTTTTGCAGCGCGCGTATGCGGTTATGCGCGAGGCGAGCAGCTATTTAGTGTGGAAGCTGGGAATGACGTGAATCTGGAAGCTGTTTCTGATCTAGAAGGTGTCGATTCCGTTGGTGGTGCGAACCTTGAACCAGTCGTAATGCAGACCGTAGCGCACGATGCCGTTGCGGACCTTCATGAAGACATGCTGAATTCGCGTCTCGAGGGCAGTGTTATTGCTGATGGTGGTCTGATCATGCCGCGCGCCAATATACTCGGCTCGACGGCGATTCTCACAGGACTGGTAGTCGCCACCCTCACGACAAATCTCGTTCCCATTGCTGAGGTTTTCTTCCCGCAGGGTATTCACGGTCTGATTCTGCTGGATGGCCGCGGCCAGGTCCTCGTCGTATCTCTCGTACCAGGCCTGCACTGCCGTTTCCGTTTCTGCGGGAGTGTGGCTGTCTTTGTACTTGCCGATGGCGGCAATGATTTCGTCGGCGTTTTCGGCGCCCACCATGCGAAGCCGGGGAAGAGCATTGGCCGGGGAATCCATGTCGTCTTCCGTAATCACTTTCTTGGCTCGCAGAGCGTCTGGCTTCTTGGCTGCCCGGGCGACCGCCCCCAGGGACTGGTCCGCGCCCGAGGACGTCGGGTCCGGTGCGGGAGGAGCGACCGGCGATTGCTGGGCATCGGAGATGGAAAGGAAAAGCGCCGAAACCAGCAACAGAGGCAAGGTGTGGCGAAAACCCAAGAATCTTGACGGAAGAATAGGCACTCTGAATCGTATCCGGCAGCCTAAGCAGGGGAAAGGTGACCAAAGTCTTCAGAAAAGCTTCCCCTTTGTGTTACCAACTGTTCCGCTGGCGCAGCGAAGTGATGTGGGCCACGTGATGGCGACCGTGCCAGGCGTAGAGGGCAAGGTTCTTCTCCAGACTCACCAAACCCAGTTCGGGATGACGGAAGGAGCGCTTCCATTCTTCAGGCTTGAGTGAGCGCAGCAGGCGCACCCAGCGATCGTGCAGCGAATCCAGCATAGTCAGTGAAACCTCTACCGGAGTCGCCTGCGTGTCAGATAATTGCGCCCAGCGATCTTCGGCGTAGGGCTTGATGGTTGGCTCTTCTTCGGTGAGGGCCAGCTTGAAGCGCACGTAGGCGTTGAGATGGCTGTCCGGGACATGGTGCACGACCTGGCGGACGGTCCAGCCATCAGGGCGGTAGGGTGTGTCGAGTTGCTGGTCGGAGAGCCCTTTTACGGCTATACGCAGGTTGGCGGGGGCCTGGGCGATCTCGTCGATAAACTTCTTTCGTTGCTCGTCGGTTGGTGGTCCGTCGAAGTGGAATTTGCCGACGGGGTAGCGCAGGTCGCTCATTGCTTGTATCTCCAAGACGAGAGTGTCTCTTCACAGATGACTCGTATCGCAGGGAAGGTGCAAGAACGGTGGCGGCATGGTATGCCAGCTATGGCGCCGTGCCGCTGGTGGACGCGCCGCTGACTTTGATGTTGCCGCTCGCGACCATCGCGAAGGCAGGCACCGTTCTTTGAGGGGGCGCTCGGCAGCCCGCGGCGGGCAAACTTCATTCCCCGAATCCGGGAACCCCCTAAGTTAACTACAACCCCTAGCGCTTGCGAGCTGGAGACCCCATGCCCTCCGGCTTCTCATTTCGGTTCCCTTTGCCCTAAGATTTGTGCAACCAAAAGTCCATTTCTAGGCTAAACTCCCAAATCTGGGCGGTTTATGCTCTCCGCCGGTGCGGTGGCTGCATCCTAAAGTGAACGAGGGGGATTATGGCAGCTTCAGTCTGGTCTGGACACTTAACTTTCGGCCTCATCTCCATGCCGGTGCGCTTGTTCTCGGGCGCGCGCAGTAGCGGCATCTCTTTCAACATGCTGCATCGCACTGACAAGTCCCGTCTCAAGCAGCAGTACATCTGTCAGTTGGAAGGCGTCGTCGTCGATCGCGCCGACATGGTCAAAGGCTACGAGTTCCGCAAGGACGAGTACATCATCATCGAGCCGGAAGAGATCAAGAAGATCGAGCCGCAGACCGCCAAGACCATGGAAATCCTGGAATTCGTCAAGGCAGGCGACGTGGACCCCGTGTACTTCGAGTCGTCGTATTACATGTTGCCGGAAGAGGCGGGACGGCGTCCGTATGCGCTGCTCACCAAGGCGTTAGAAGAGAGTGAGTATGTTGCCATCGCCAAGATCACCATGCACAACCGCGAGTACACGGTGTTTCTGCGGCCGCACGAAGGTGGACTGATGTTGCACACCATGTATTACGCAGAAGAAGTGAAGAAGGTGGAAGGCTTCGGCGCGCCCGATGTGGAGTTGAAAGATGCCGAGGTGAAAGTGGCGCACCAGCTCATCGAAGCGTTGGCCGATGAATGGGACCCGGAGAAGTACAAAGACAGCTTCCAGGAAAATCTAAAGAAGCTCATAGAGACCAAGCTAGAAGGCGGGGAGGTGGCGGCAGTCGAGAAGCCCAAGAAGCTGGCTCCCGTCATAGATCTGATGGCCGCTCTCAAGCAGAGCCTGGCGCAGATGGAAGGCAAGAAAAAGCCGGCGGCTGCGGCCAAATCAGACGAGCCATCCGCCGCGGCGGGGGGCAAGACCCGTCGCGGACGGTAGTTTCGGACTTCGGCTATTTTCGTCTTGTCATTTGATCCTGCTCTCTAATCCTGTATTTCCCAGCCCAAGCTGCGCCCCTGCTCTCGCCTTCGTCCAACTTGCGCTCTCGTTCAGGCATCCCAGAAAGGGCAAGAGGCTGAAGCCCGAAGCCCGGCAACCGGAAGCTGCATCGGCCCACTGGCACAGATCGTGGCCAGCCGTTAGAATGTTTAATTCCTTGTAGCCGGAACTTTCCTTTTGGGGTGCTGATGAGTCTTCGACGTGTGGGCCGATTGGTCGCCATGGTGGTTTCAACTCTGCTTTGGGCGGCGTGTGGCCAGGTCTACCGTCCGGTGGTCCTGCCCTGCACGGTGGGCGGAATTCCTGGATGCCCGGTGCAAACACCTGCGATCCCGGCGAATTTCCATGCTGTTTTTGCCATCAGCACCAACCTGCCCAACAACCCGGGCGGAGCCCTGCAGATTGACGTTGCGGGAGACTCTATCATCGCGGAGACTCCCACCTCTGACCAGAGCGAGCCCAACCTTGGCAACCTTCCTACTCATGCTGCCGTTCTTCCTAACGATTCACGGGTGTTTGTCGCAAGTGCGGGTAGTGTGCTCCCGGGCGGGATCGATGTACTTTCTTTCTTTACGGCGGCGTCTCAGTCCCCGTTCGGGGCCGGATTTGGTCCGGTCACTACGATTGCTTTGCCGACAGGGTCGCAGCCCGACTTTGTGAACACCACGCAGAACAATGCGGTGTATGTAGCGAACTTCGGCACGAATTCAGTCAGTGCCATAAACGCGACTTCGAATGTTGTGGCGAATACGGTTTTGGTCGGGGCCAATCCCGTGGCGCTGGCCGAGACTCCGAATGCCTTCAAGCTCTACGTGGCGAACCAGGGCACCAGTCAGGCGACGAGCTCCGTCAGCAGCTTGAACGTTGCGGATTTATCGTTCAACACGGTGACCGGTTTTACCGGGATCAATCCCGTATGGGTGGTCGCTCGTGGTGACAGCCAGAAGGTCTACGTGCTCACGCAAGGCGATGGACAACTGGTGACGATCGACACTGCCACGGACACAGTCACCAGCAGTCTTCCGGTAGGCGCGGGAGCGAACTTCATTTTCTTTGACCCTAACCTGAACCGTCTGTACGTGACGAACCCTGCGACCGGCGCGGTGTACGTTTTTTCAGACACTGGCGGGGCCGGCGACACACCCACCCTGCTGGCGCAGCTGACGATTCCCGGGCTGAGTGCAGCTACAACGCCGGCAACACCTTGCACGGGATGCAGCCCCGCGGTGCCGGTTTCAGTAGCCGCTTTGCTTGATGGCAGCCGGTTCTATGTGGCCAGCTACCAGACAGCCCCGTCCTGCCCTGACCCAGCTGTCGGTGCGTCTTCTGCTTGCGTGATTCCCATCCTCACTGTGTTTAACGCCAATAGCCTGAACTTTCAGTATCCCAAGGCGCCAACCATGACCTTGCTGACTTATCCGTTCGCAGCGAGTCAATATGCTGTTCCATCGGTCGCCTCTTGCATTTCGCCCGTGCCGCCTGCGCTCTACGCACCCGGCGCCACCCGCTTCCGGATCTTCACCACGGCCGCTGTGGACAGCAGCCACGTCTATGTAAGCTCGTGTGATGCCGGCGCCATCGCCGACATAAACACCACCGGCAGCAATTCCAACACCAGCGGGGGTGCCGCTATTCCGCCCGATACGCTGATCACCGACCTGCCTGAGGCCTTCAGCGCCGGGCCAGTTCAAGCGAACGGTTTCCCGGCAAACCAGAATCCTATTTTCATGCTGACTGGGCAATAGCCCGCATACGCTCGGCTTACTGGACAGCCAACCTATCGGGCCACCAAGGGCATCGCGTTCAGCAAAATGTACTGTCGTTCCATTCCTGCAATACTGCCGAGTTCTTTCGAGGCTAGAGTCACCGGCCGCTCCACCAGCAATTCGTCACTGATCACTACGCCTTCGCGAAATGTCGTGAAGCCTCGCCACTGTGCCCGCCCGGGACTGACGTCCGCAGTGTAACTTTTCCCGTCCTTGGTCAAATGAACCTGTTTGGCATCGTTGTCGAAGAACCCTTCGCCGGTTCCCTCGCGTTGCAAGGTCACGGAATGTTCCGCCGGGTCTAGCGCCAGCACGGTGACCGTCTCCTTTCCCGCTGGACCAAGCTCCCATGGCTCCGCGATCACGACCTCCCAGCTTGTTCCTTTGCGCAGGCTGCTCGGCGGTGAGCCCCAGACTCCTGCGTTATAAAGAAGCCCGCTGGCATCGGTCGCCGTCGCGCACTTTCCGTCCCAGCACGAGACTCGACCTTGATCCTTGAACTCGGTTTTTCCCTTCGCCTCGGGCCGCCCGTCGTACAAGAATGTGCCATCAACAGCAATCTCATCCGCAGAACTCTCACTCACCACGTACTCAGCCGTTCCGCTAACGCGCCGCACTACATCGTCAACGCCATCAGCTTTGTACGCAATGGCGCGCGAAAAAACGTTGCCGAGCTTCTGCCCCGGTTGAACGTGAGGCTGCAGGCCAAGGCTGGAAGATAGTTCCTGCGCATCCCCTGCGCGCTGGCAATTCAGTCGGTCGCTGGCCATCCACCCCGAACCGCCGTTTGTCTCCCAGGTCACGCTGAATGTATCCACCGACTTCGTTTCGAACACGAACCGATTACTGGGAACCGAATAGCTGACAGTTTCCGTGCTGGTTAGAGTCAGCGACCGATCCTGCCATCCCGGACTTGTGTAGACCGCGTAGCCAGCATTATTCGCATCGAGCTCCACAACCTGCTTCTTGCTCGTGTCATAGCCAATCAGATAATGGCCGACGTAGCCCTTGGGCTCGATATCGGTCTCGGTCAGCTCAACCCATGTATCACCCGGCAAGTTCCTGCCCGCGTAGGTCGACCGGTGCACCTTCCCACTGCGAACGAAACTCCCGCTGCAGTCCCACGTCCCGGTGAAAGTAAACCCTCCCGGCGGGGTAGCCGGCGAATCTAATGCCAGGCTGGGAATCCAGAATGTGACGACCAGGCTTGCCAGAATCAAGGGGCGTTTGCGTCGCATAGCTTTGAGTCGCATAGCAGAGACACTCCTCTCCTGGAACACGTTCGAGTGGTTTAGACGTTCAATGCCGGTTAATGTGAGCCTAAGTCGAACAAGCTCGATTCGGCCCACGACCGGCCCGCTCTCAAGGTTGGGTTGTCGCTCCGAGATGAAATCTCGCCGCCGGCGGGCTGCAACCGTCGATCAAATGCCTAGCTTCGAGCAGCTATTTCTTCTTTTTGGGCCTCTCTAGCCGCGTAGTGGGAGTCGACGTACTCATCGAGGATTGTTATGAACTCCGCAACGATGCGATCACCCTTGAGTGTGGTGAACAGGCGTCCATCCACGTAGACCGGGGCCTTTGGTTCCTCGAACGTGCCGGGCAGCGAGATTCCGATGTTGGCGTGCTTGGACTCTCCGGGGCCGTTGACCACGCAGCCCATGACGGCAAGCTTCATTTCTTCCACGCCTACATAGCGGTTCTTCCAGGCCGGCATTTGCTCGCGAAGATAGGTCTGAATCTGTTCGGCCATTTCCTGGAAGAAGGTGCTGGTGGTGCGTCCGCAGCCCGGGCATGCAGTGACTTGCGGGGTGAAGCTGCGAATCCCCATGGATTGCAGAATCTGCTGCGCCACACGAACTTCTTCCGTGCGGTCGCCGCCGGGCGCCGGAGTAAGCGAAACCCGGATGGTGTCTCCGACGCCTTCCTGCAGCACCACGCCCATGGCGGCGCTTGAGGCTACCACTCCCTTAGCTCCCATACCGGCTTCCGTGAGGCCGAGGTGCAGCGGATAATCGCAGCGCGCGGCCAGCGCGCGGTAGACGTCGATCAGGTCCTGAACGCCGCTCACTTTTGCGCTCAGAATAATCTGGTCGGGGCGCAGGCCGAACTTTTGTGCGAGGTCGGCAGAGTTCAGCGCGCTCACCACCATCGCTTCCATGGTGACTTCGCGGGCGTCCTTCGGTTCGGCAAGAGCGGAGTTCTCATCCATCATGCGGGTGAGCAGCGTTTGGTCGAGCGAACCCCAGTTCACCCCGATGCGCACCGGCTTCTGATACTTCACCGCCACTTCGATCATGGTGCGGAAATTCGAGTCGCCAGTGCGTCCGATACTCGCATTTCCCGGATTGATGCGGTACTTGGCGAGGTCGCGGGCGCACTCCGGAAACTTAGTAAGCAGCACATGCCCGTTGTAATGGAAGTCGCCAATGATCGGAACCCTCACACCCTGCTTGTCGAGTTCCTCGACAATGCGGGGAACGGCCGCTGCCGCTTCTTCGTTGTTGACGGTGACCCGCACCAGCTCCGACCCGGCGCGAGCCAGTGCGGCACACTGCTGAACCGTCGAGGAAACGTCCGCAGTGTCGGTGTTGGTCATGGATTGCACCACAACCGGTGCATCCGATCCAACGCGCACACCACCAACGACGACCGTTACGGTTTTTCTACGGGGAATTATGGCCATGGGAACCTATATTTTAGCACGCAGGAAGAAGGTGCTTCACCACGGCCTGTTACCGCGAGAAGCTCCGTCTCCTGCATACATGCAAAGGTAGCCCGAGGAATGTTTCTTCACGCACCCACCTTCTGGTACCCTGCTTGCACTATGCGCCTTCCCCAAAGCCTCTTGCTTCTAGTCACCATGACCAGTTCCATCTTTGCCCAGGACCTCAAGCCCGTTGCCGATCGCCTCGCCGCCCAGAACGCTCTTTTCGAAGAGCAATACGAGACCGATCTCCGCAACTTTCCCGAGCGCGCCACCGCCTATGGGGACTACCGCTTCAACGACAAGCTCGCCGAGTACTCACTCGACGCTATTCTCCAGCGCCACCAGACCGACGAGACCTTCCTTGCCCGGCTGGAAGCCATCCCAAGCACTGGTTTCTCCGACCAGGACCAACTCTCCCACGATCTGCTGGTTCGCGTTCTCCAGCAGCGTATCGCCGATTTCGACCTCAAAGAGTACGAGATGCCGATCAATCAGCAGAATGGCATCCATACTGGCCTCGCGGATATGCCGCTGTCGATGCCCTTCGACTCCGTCAAACACTACGAGGATTACATCGCGCGCCTTCACCAGATCCCCCGCGTCCTCACCCAGACCACCGAAGTGCTTCGCGCCGGCATGAAGGACAAGCTCATGCCAGTCCGATTTCTGCTGGAGAAGCTGCCCGTGCAGTGTCAGGGCATCATCGACGCAGACCCGTTTCTGATACCGACGAAGAAGTATCCCGCGGACATCTCACCCGATGACCAGAAACGTCTGACCCAGCAAATCACGGATGCCATTAATACAGATGTCGTTCCCGCCTACAAGACCTTCGCTACGTTCCTGCGTACGGAATACGCCCCCGAAGGCCGTTCCACCCTGTCCATCACCTCTCTGGCAGACGGCGAGAAGCGCTACGAAAACGACATCTACGCCCGGACCACCACCCGCATGAAGCCGGATGAGATCCATCAACTCGGCTTGCGCGAGATCGCCCGCATCCAGGCGGAGATGACGGCCATCGCCAAGAAGGAAGGTTTCGCTGACCTTGCCTCTTTCCGCGCCTCACTCAAAACCAATCCCAAATACGTTCCGACCTCGGCCGATCAGATTCTCGACGATTTCCGCCACTACATCGCTCAGATGGAACCGAAACTCCCGGAACTCTTCACGCTCCTTCCGAAGTCGCCGGTCACTGTCGAAGCCATCCCAGCCTTTCAGTCCGCCGCTGCAACCCATTACGTCACCGGCACGCCCGATGGCAAGCGTCCCGGCCGTGTCGTGGTCGCAACCTCCAACTTCGCCGAGCGTTCAATGATTGATGATGAGGCCGTTGCCTACCATGAAGGCGTTCCCGGACATCACATGCAACTGTCGGTGCAGCAGCAGCTCACGGGATTGCCCAAGTTCCGGCTCCATGGTCTTGGTTTTAACGCCTACATCGAAGGCTGGGCGCTGTATGCCGAGGAACTCGGCAAAGAGGTTGGCTTCTACCAGGATCCGGTCTCGGACTATGGCCGGCTTTCCTCCGAACTGTTCCGCGCGGTGCGTCTAGTCGTCGACACCGGAATTCACTCGAAGGGATGGACCCGCGATCAGGTCGTGGAGTTTATGCGCAAATCCGGCGCGGTCGATGAGCCTACTATCCAGTCTGAGACCGACCGCTACATTGCGTGGCCGGCGCAAGCCCTCAGTTACAAGCTGGGTCAGCTGAAGATCCGCGAGCTCCGCGAACGAGCCAAGAAAGAATTGGGTCCCAAATTTGACATCCGCAAGTTCCACGACGAGATGCTCGACGGCGGAACCCTGCCTCTCGATCTTCTCGAGGCCCGCACCGACAAATGGATTGCAGAGCAGAAATCAAAGTGACGGCAGTTAGCCAGGAAGGCGACTTTCCAGGTAATTAAAGGCGCAATGCGACTGCCTCGCGCCTTGCGAGCTTATAGACAATCGGTTCTACGCTTCCCGCTACGGAGAGCCAAGGCTCTAGCCCTACGGCAGCCGGTCCATGAGTCCGGGCAGAGTCTTCATCAGGTCGTTGTAGATGACCATCACGGCGAACAGCACCAGGAAGACGAAAGCGGCTTGGTAGACGCGCTCTTTGATACGCAGGCTGACGTCGCGCCGCATGAGCCCTTCGATAAAGAGGAAGAGAATGACGCCGCCGTCCATAATGGGGATCGGCAGCAGGTTGAAGATGCCGAGGTTCAGGCTGATGCCGGCCGTCAACTCCATCAATGGCGTCCAGCCCTTTTGCTGTGCCGCGTAGCCCGCGTCCTGCGCGATACCGATCGGCCCGGAGATGGCGCGGAGCGAAACTTTCCCCTGTACAATCTTTTTGGCC
>DATHMS010000085.1:0-16639 GCA_035486795.1 Candidatus Sulfotelmatobacter sp.
TGAACACTACGGGTGACCCCGTGTTCGATGGAACTCTGAGGCAAGCGCTGGCGGTGCAACTGGAGCAGTCGCCTTACCTGAATATTTTTCCCCAGGAGCGCGTGCGCGACACGTTGCGCTATATGGGGCATTCTCCGGACGAACGAGTGACCCCCGACCTGGCCCGGCAGATTTGCCAGCGAGAAGGGGTCAAAGCGGTTCTGAATGGCTCCATCTCAGCGGTTGGAACGCAGTATGTGGTTGGAGTGGAAGCAGTGAATTGCCTGACGGGTGACAACCTCGCACGTGAGCAGATTCCTGTGGATAAAAAGGAACAGGTTCTGGGCGCCGTGGGCAAGGTGGCTTCGAATCTGCGGAGCAAGCTGGGTGAGTCGCTGGCTTCGCTGCAGAAGTTTGATGCGCCGGTGGAAGAGGCAACCACCTCTTCGCTCGAAGCGCTCAAGTACTTCAGCCTGGGTGAGGCGGAAAGAGACAAAGGCAACGAGCAGACCGCGATTCCCTTCTACAAACACGCGCTTGAACTGGACCCGAATTTCGCCGTGGCATACGCGCGCATCGGTCAGGGTTACGGCAACATCGGCGAGAGCGTGCTGGCCATCGAAAATACCAAGCAGGCATTTGAGCGGAGGGATCGCTGCAGCGAACTGGAAAAGCTCTACATTGAAACACACTATTACAGCATTGTGACCGGAGAATCGGACAAGGAACTGGAGGCATTGGAACTGTGGCGGCGCACCTACCCGCGTGACAGCATCCCGGCCAATAACCTCGCGGTTGGCTATGGGGCCATGGGGAAGTGGGAACAGGCGCTAGAGGTCGCTCAGGCAAATATGCAACTGGCGCCTGACTCATCGTTCAGTTACAACGCGCTGGGCGTGGCGTATCTCGGCCTCAACCGTCTCGCTGAGAGTAAGGCGATCCGCGAGGAAGAGGTTCGCAAGAGAATCGACAGCATCGTAGCCCATTCCGATCTGTATATGCTTGCATTTCTTGAGGGAGATGCGGCCGGAATGCAGCGCCAGGTGGAATGGGCCAAGGGAGGCCACGGTGAGTATGTAATGGCGGAAACTGTTGCCGATGCTGCCGCGGCGGCGGGCAAGATGGGAGCGGCGCGGGCTGGTTATCAGCGGGCAATCGATCTCGCGCGGCAGGGGAAGCTTGAGGAGATTGCGGCAAGGATCCTGGCCCGGGAAGCCGACTTCGAGGCGGCGATGGGAAACTCCAAGACAGCGCGCGATGACGCCGCGACGGCGCTTTCTTCTTCGCGCGGACGCGGCACTCTGGTGTATGCAGGATCCGCGTTGTCGCAAGCCGGCGACGCGCGAGAAGCGGAGGCTGCTGCCCAGGAAGTCGTCCGGGAACACCCAACGGATACATTCATCAACGCAGCCTATGTACCCGCCATTCGCGCGGCTATTGCGATAAACCAGGGAAATCCCGAGAAAGCGATTGAACTCCTGCAAGCCACCACTCCCTACGAGTTTGGTTTTGCGACGGGTGTGCAGTCCAACTACCTGCGTGGATTGGCATATCTCAAGCTGCATCAAGGAAAGGAAGCTGCGAACGAGTTCCAGAAGATTCTTGATCATCCGGGCATTTGTATTTTCTCCCTTCCCACCTGCAGGCTGGCGCGCCTGCAACTCGGTCGTGCGCGGGCAGAAGTCGGTGACGCAGGCGGCGCGCGCACCGCCTACCAGGACTTTTTTGCTCTCTGGAAAGACGCCGATCCCGACGTTCCCATCCTGAAAGAAGCTAAAGCCGAGTACACGAAGCTGCAGTAATTTTCAGCGGCAGGTGAGTGTGAATCGTTTTACAGATTGTCCGCCTGGCCACGGCCCTCGGAATTGCGTGTAATACACATAGAACTCTTTTCCGAGAATGTTCGGGTCATCGCCCAACCCGAAGGGTCCCGAGTAGCCTGCGATGTTCGGAACGTAGCCCAGCATGCCGAGGAAGACGGTATCGGTCCAGTGCAGGCCGTCGATTGACTCTGCGTAGCTGTAGTTCTGCGAGTCGCTGTTGAGCATCATGTAACGGTGAAGGTAGGAGTTGTATGCGACATTGAGCCCGCCGCCGTAGCGCGCGTTGGGAAGCAGTTCGGTCGACAGCCCGCCAATGCCAGGCTGGGCCCACTTGCCCTGGTAATACTTGAAGAAAGGCGCGGCGTAGTGCTTTTCGCCGCCGAATGCTGCTTGCAGTACGGAATCGATCGAGGCGCGGGCAACCGACGCCATGGTGAAGAAGTTGCCATCCTTTAACCAATCCTGGAAGTAAATGTAGAAGTATTTACCGTCGGGCGAAGTCACAAGCGGAGGATCTCCGATCGCGGCGCCGGCCGGGCTGCCCTGATAACTGAACGGCGTATTGAATCGGATGATCTCGCCGATGTCGGTCCAGTGCTCGCCCCGGTCAGAAGATATGGCGAGGCCGAGCAGATAATAGTTCGGATCGTTGTATTCAGCGTGATAAACCAGCAGCCAATTCCCCGCGCCAACACGGCCTTGCGGAACTTGATAGACCGGCCCACCGCCAATGTAGGTGTAGCAAAAGCTGTGAGGGTATCTTGTGGGATCGCAGTTGTGCGGATTTACCTTGGGATCGGGATTGTGATCGATGACCACATCAACTGGCGGCTCCGAGCCGAGAGGATTGTCCAGCGTGCCGGTAGTGCGCACGACGGACCCGGCATTGTTGTTGCCGACCTCTTGTCCGTGCCAGAGTTGGCGGAAATGTGTACCGGCGTCGATGCTGAAGAAGAAGTAACCGCTGTCAGTCTTGAGTGCGGAGATTTGTGCATCAGGCCAATCGAAGCCTTGGTTTTCCGTAATCGGCGGCTGCACCTTCGTTCCCGCCTCAGAGCGCTGGTGGGAAGAGACTACCTCGACTGGCGCCGACATTTTGGCATGGCAAATCGGCGCTAGAGTCTGCGCCATCGCGGAGCAGACGGCAAAGACGCCGACCAACGAAATTGCCGCGCCATTGATCAATCGACGCAACTGAACCATCCTTCTTGTTCTTAATGTATCCATCGCATTGCCGATCGCTATCAAGGTTGAACTATCTAAGGTCGAACCTCGAACACCGATCCCCAGCCGTTCGTCCCTGCCTGCACCGTGGTACCGTACAGATTGCCGGCTGAATCCGTTATCAAGCCTCCCATCGGATACTGTCCGTCGGAATTTTGCCCGTTGGAATCCGGACTGCTGAATCCGTACAAAGGTGTCAACACGCCATCGGAGAATTCAAACACTGTTCCGTTCCCGGTAACGCCACCGGATGCGGCAGTGCCGTAAAGATTTCCAGCGGCGTCTACGAGCAGATGCGCATAGGGATTTGCGCCGTCCAATCCGCCGATGAAGGTGTACACGACAGTCTCTTGGCCGGTGGTGTCCACCTTGAACAAGATTCCGAAACCAAGAGGACTGCCGCCAGCCGCGCCGCCCGCCGCTGTGGTTCCGTACATATTTCCAGCCTTATCGAGAACCGGCGCGTCGAGCGGGTTTGCTCCGTCACTTCCTCCCGCAAAGCTGTGCAGCACTTTCTCACTGCCGCACATGTCGATCTTGAACACCGTTCCATAGCTGTAGGTGCCGCCCAGCCACGTTGTGCCGTAGATATTTCCAGAAGAATCGAGCGCGACGCCACCCATCGGGCTGGCGCCGTCCGGGAGGTCGGCGAACCGATAGAGGACGGTCTCACGGCCATCGACGCCGATTCGGAATACGGTTCCGCAGCCCTGGCCGTCGCATCCTCTACCACCGAACTGCGTGGTGCCGTAGAGATTTCCGGCAGCGTCCTGCACCAGTCCTGCGTTGGGCCGGTCGCCATCCGTCCCACCGGCGAAGCTGTGGATTATCATCTCATTGCCGGCCTTATCCACCTTGAATACCGTTCCATGGCCAAACGCACCTCCGTACCCGGTTGTCCCAAACAGGTTGCCGACGGCGTCTAGAATCAGCCTTGCGGTGGGATTCCATCCATCGGTTGCACCGCTAAAACTGTGCAGCACAGTCTCAGTACCAGCGCCATCGAGCCTAAAAACGGTTCCGCAGCCCGCGTAGTAGATGTCGCATCCCGTGCCGGCTCCACCGAAAAAGGTAGTGCCGTAGAGGTTTCCGTCCGCGTCTCGAGTGACCCCGGCCTCGGCCGTACCTCCATCCGAAAGATTGCCAGTGCTGTTAAACGGATAAAGCTCAGTGAATGTCTGAGCCGCCACCGATCGACACAACAACAGAAGCGCCAGGAGCCCGAGGAGAAAAGCCGGGACTACGCGGTTCTTGACGGATGTATGGTCTCGACCCACGGCTACAGTCATCTGGCTTCCCTTTGTTTGGTTTACCAACTATGCCGGATCAGCGACGGCGCTGAGAGCTTTCGGTAACAACCCCGATCGTAAGGCGAAGTTTCCGGGTAACTTGAGAATTCTGTTCTCGCTGCCAGACGCCCGCTTGAAAGCATGAAAGCACTCCCGGATCATCCTCGGTTCGTCGGTGAGAGGTTCGAGGAGAGGTCTGCCAGAAATGCTCCGTCTTGTATGCCCTCGACCCGGGCGGTGATCCAGCGGTTGGGTTCGTGATGGCCCTTCAGATAGAGCTTCTGATAGTTGTCGGTTAGGCCTTCAGTGAACTCTCCGTCGGAGTCGCTGCGCGTGACGTTGAGAGTGATGGCCTCAAGCTGCTTTCCGATAAACGATTGCATGAAGGACAGCTTCTTTTCAGCGGCCAGGTCGCGCAGGATTTTGTTGCGCTCGCGGGCCACCTGGACCGGGACATGGTTGGGCATGGCGGCGGCTGGTGTGCCGGGGCGGGCGGAATAGGTGAAGACGTGCAGGTAGGTGAGCGGCAGGTCGGAGATGAGGCGGCGGGTGACATCGAATTCGGCTTCGGTTTCGCCGGGGAATCCGGCCATGACGTCGGCACCGATCGCAGCCGTAGGCATGGCGGCGCGAATCTTTTCAATCTTCTCCCGATAGTGCCAGGGACGATATTTACGGTGCATGCGCCGGAGCACCGAGTCACTTCCGGATTGCAGGGGCACATGCGCGTGTTTGGCTATGCGCGGCGACGAAGCGACGAGCGCGATGACTTCGTCAGTCCAATCCATGGGCTCGACGCTGGAGATGCGAAGTTTCTCTAGCTCGGTTTCGGAGAGTATTGCGCGGAGCAGTTGCTCGAAATCCGGCTGGCGAGATTCGCGGGAATCCAGATCGCGTCCCCAGCGGCCTAGGTTGATACCGCTGATCACTACTTCGCGGTAGCCTGCGGCGACCAGAGCATTCATTTCACGAATCACTTGCGGTAGTGGTAACGACCGGCTATGGCCGCGGACGCTGGGGATGACGCAGAAGGAGCAGCGGTTGTCGCAGCCATCCTGCACTTTGAGGTTGGGACGCGTGCGGTCGGATGGGTGGGAACCGGCAGTTGCCGATTCGAAGACGGGAGCGGCCAGGAGTTCCGTGTGGGCGAAGATGTCGGAAACGAGGAGTCGGGTTTCAAACCCCAGAGTTCGCGCGTCGGCGCCGAGACTCGCGAGCGGAACAAAGCCGACTCGCTCAGCCTGTGACGTGGGCGGTCCGCTGATGTTCGTTAGCACGATTTCTGCGAGCTGGTGTTTGTGCGAATTGCCGATCACGGCGGACACTCCGGGCAGGGCGGCGATCTCCTCGGGGGCGCGCTGGGCGTAGCATCCGGTGACGATGATTTTAGCTAGCGGGTTCTGCCGCTGCACGCGGCGAATGGCCGAGCGGGCATCCTGATCGGCGGAATTGGTCACGGTGCAGGTGTTCAATATCACGAGGTCGGCCAGCGCGGATGAGGTGCGAGCCAAGCCGTGGGATTCGAACTGGCGTTCCAGGGCGGCACCGTCGGCTTGGGTGGCGCGGCATCCGAAGTTTTCTACGTGGTAGGTGGGCACGGCAACCATGGTAGCGCAAGTGCACGGCTCTTGCGGCTGATCATCTTCCACGCCGTGCAGAAATTGCGCGGGCGGTGTGCTGAATGCTATTCATTCAGCACTCCATGGGGGCCGCCACGTCATCAGGACGCGGCAGCTGTTTTTTTCTGAGTGAAGCATTCCCGGCAAAAAATAGGCCGACCCTGGGTGGGGCGGAATGGCACTGTAGTGTCCTTGCCGCACTGGGAGCAGGTGGCTCGGGTCTCCACGCGCGCGTGGTGGCGTCCGTTGCCGGGATAGGGGGGGGCAGAGAGCACGGCCACGCGCTTGGACTTACAGGTTTTACAGCGCTTGGGCTCGTTCTTAAACTGCTTGTCATGGAAAAACAGTTGTTCCCCGGCCGTAAAGATAAACTCGCCGCCGCAGTCGATGCAGGTTAGTGCCTTGTCTTGAAATTCCATTGAGGATGGCTCCCTTGTGCCCGTGTTGCTCGGGCCGAACGCGGGGAAGGCGCTGGCGCAGAGACAAACACAGGTTGTGTTACATCCCCCCTCAAACTGCCCCTGGGTTCGTCCCACCACGCACCCTGGAACGGGCCGTGGATACAGCTCTTGCATTCAACAACGAATGATCCCTGCCGCAACTCTATCGGGTGGGGGCCAGATGGAGCAGGGTCACCCCGGGACGGGGCGACCCTTTACTGCTGGTTCAGTCTTGCTCCTTGCGAACTTTCTTGCGCGCGCGCTTGCGAGCGAGCGCTGCTTTTACGCGTTTCTTCTCGCCGGGCTTGAGGTAAAAAGAGTGGCGCTTCACTTCTTTGATAATGTCTTCCTGCTGCACTTTGCGCTTAAAGCGGCGCAAAGCATTCTCAAGGGATTCACCCTCTTGCAGTCGGATTTCCGCCAAACAGACACACCCCCAAACCCGTCCGGAAGGACCGAATAGTTATTACAAGGATTTAACCGTAAGTCAAGTGGAGAGGGTGAAAAAAGTTGCAGGGACAGCCTTTCGAATAGCCGCCGCGGCGGTCCCCGCTCGGTTCGGAACCCCAGGCTAGGCCCCCAGATACTGGACGTGGACGTAGGTGCCTAGTCTTACGTTGTAGGCGAGGTACCAGCCGTCGTGGTCGGGATCTTCATAGATGACGATGTCGTCGCTGTCCCAGAGCCAGTCGCCGCAGAAGCCGATGTCATAGGGAGCGACGCTGAAATAGAAGCCACCGAACCAGAAGCGGTTGGGACCGCCCCCCGCGAGATGCCAGACGTGGCCGCGTCCGAAGCCGCCGGTAAAGCGTCCGTGTTCCCAGGGATGATCGAGGTGGTAATGGGGATCGTCGCGGCCGGTGTCATGGCCGATCCATTTGCCATTGGAATGAACGTGAGGCGCGTCCGGATGTCCGGCCTTGTCGTTGAAGTGACCGGTTGCTGGGGCCGGATGCCCAGCTGGCGCTGGAGCGGGGCCGTGCGCAGGGATGTTCCTGACGCCACCGCCGACGGCAGCGCGATGTTGGGCAAAGGCTACGAGAGAAAACAGCAAGCAGACTGCGAGCAAGCTGATAAGTTTTTTCATAATTGTTCTTTCTCCGGTTCTGCTCCGACCACGGGGAAGGATTTTACTGTCAGGCGGGTTGCGGGTGCAAATTGCGCTTCAAATTGCAAAAGAGGATAGGACCGTCGCTCCCATGTCTCGGAAAGGGTGCGAGACATGGGGCCCCCTTTTCTTGGGGCGCTGGAGGCGGGGAGAGAACTAGAAGACCAGCTTCAGGCCAAGTTGGATCTGCCGCGGGGCGAAGGCGGCGTTGGGCTTCAGGAAACTTTGGGGTTGCTGGTAGTAGGCGGGATAGAAAATTCCGTCGACATAAGCCGAGTATTGCGTAAACGTAGTGGCTTCGACAGTGAGCCCGCTGGAAGTGATTTCAACGCGCTGGTTGTCGCGGTTGAACAGATTGAAAGAGTCGGCGGTGACCTCAAGGCGGTAGCCTCGGGCCGCGTGAATTTTGCGCACCAGGCGGAGGTCGGTGGAGGCATAGTCGGGGCCGGTGAATCCGTTGCGGCTGTAGCCCGGGAGGCGGTCGTTATCATAGTTGCCGTCCTGGTTGGGGTCGCCGTCCACAGTAGCGTTGACGGGGCGTCCGCTGCCGGCGGTGACGATGCTGGAAATCTTCCAGTCGTTGAGGATGTGGCCCAGGAGTTCGTGTTCGCGGTGGAAAGGACGCGGTTCGAGGGAGAAGGCGGCTACGAAGCGGTTGCGCTGGTCGGTGACGCTCGGTCCACGCTCACCGTTGGGGTTGTAGGAATTCTGGACGGTGGCGGGTTCGCCGGCTACGAGGGCATCCTGGCCGTCGTCAATTGCGCGAGCATAGGTGTAGGAGAGACGAAGTAGGCGCCGCGAGCCATGCGGCGATTGATGGAAAGGGTTACTCCATTGTAGACGCTGGAGGCAGCGCTTTGGAATTCGTCGATGGAGCCGAGTTGGGCGACGGGACGTCCCAGAGCATTGATGCAGGGCGGGAACGGGCAGGTAAGGGATGCGGTGTACTGCCAGGTTGCGAAGGAATCGACGGTGTAGAATCCGCCCTGAAAAATGGTCCCGGTGGAGTCGAAGAGGGGATAGTTGAGGGCGACCGGCGGCGGGAGATTGACGTCGAGAGCGCGGATTAGATGTTCACCGTGAACGTAGAGATAGGACACGGCAACCGTGGTTTTGCCGGCGACTTCGCGCTCGAACGTTAGACTCATCTGCTGCACGCGCGGAGTGACAAAGTTGGGGGCGAAAGCGGAGACGTCGTTGGTAACGCCTTCAGTGAATCCGGTCGGGAGTTTGCACTGTGCCGAGGTTAGGGGGCAGCTTACCAGCGGGTTGGGATAGGTGGGGAAGACTTGATGGTCGTAGTAGTTGGAAGTGTTGAGGAAAAGTTGCGCGTCGGTGACTCCGTTTTCAGTGGCGATGGCGGAGTTGTAGATCTGAGGAATGCGGACGTAGAAGAGTCCATAACCGGCGCGAATAACCAGCGGGTGAGTCGTGCCGACAGAGTAGGCCAGCCCGGCCCGCGGGCCGAAGTTGTGAGGATTGAAGGGGACTTTGCCGGCGGGCGGGAATAACGGGTTCGAGATCAGTCCGGCGGTGGTGAAGGTTTGCAGATCCCAGCGAACACCCAGATTGACGGCTAGATGATCGGTGACGCGGATGGTGTCCTGAGCGAAGGCGGCGTAGTCGTTGCTGTTTGGATTGGAGGAAGACGGGCCGAAGCTCTGGAGATAGTATTTCGGCACAGAGTGAGCGTAGGCGCGGAGCGGGGTGAGTGGCAGTCCTGCTTCCATGGGTAAGAAGGTGAAAGGATCGACCTTGATGATGTCGAATAGATATTCGCCGCTCTGCTGGCTGGGGTAATAGTCGTAGATCCAGGTGATTAGGGAGTCGCCGCCGAACTTGAAGGAATGGCGGCTAGTATCGAGACTGAGGGTCTCGGCGAGCTGGGCGCGGTGTTCGCGAGTTGCGCGGGGGAGCTGGTCGGAACGGCCAATACCGTCGATGATGTCAGTAACCTTCACCAGCGTGTCGGTAGTGTTGGTATAAGACTGCCGCAGGTCGCGGGAGAACTGGGCGCGGAGATGGCTAATCAGGCGTAGGGTTATGCCGGAGATGAGTGCGGCCGAACCCGTATCGGTGGAAACATCTTCCGTGCCGTTGTTGGAGATGGAATCGTACGTGACCGGACTGGCGGGATCGAGGAATACGTTGTTCGATCCCCAGTAACGCGAAGAATTGTAACGGAGGGCCAGCTGATTGCGCGGAGTGAGATTGATGTCGAGCTTGGCATATGAAGCGTTGCCGATTTGAGCGGCGGGATAAGATCCGGCAAGTGAAGTAAGTTGCGCGGCAGCCGCGAAGACCAGGGCCTGGTCGCTGGCTTCGTAGTCGCCGGGAGTGTACGGTCCGGTGCCGGCCTGGGGAACTACCTGCATCGAACCGTCGAGAAATTCGACCACGTCGGGGACATGGAAATAGTGCTGATCGAATCCGGCGAAGAAGAAAACTTTATTCTGTTTGAGGGGACCGCCGAGAGTGGCTCCTCCTTGCTGTTGCTCACTGTGGGGTTTGAAGGACATGAAGGGAGTAGCAGCGCCGCCGAATGCGCTGTCACGAATGTAATAGAGGGCGGTGCCGTGCCAGTGATTGGTGCCGGATTTGGTCACGACGTTGACGACGGCACCGCCGGCGCGTCCTAGTTCGGCCCCGTAGGAATTAGAGGAGACGCGGAACTCCTGCACCACTTCGTTGGAGAACTGGTAGGGCGCGCGATAGAGGCCGCGGGCTTGGGCAAAGAAAGCGTTGTTGAAGTCGCCACCGTCGACCAGGAAACTGTTCTGGAATCCGCGAAGGCCGCCGAACGAGAGATCGCCATTGGTGGCGGAGGTCAGGCTGCGAGGGTCTTGCGTCACACCAGGTGAGAGCAGGATGAGATCAGAGAAGCGGCGGCCGTTGAGAGGGAGATCGGCAATGGCACGTTCGTCGAGGAGAGTCGAGACGGCTGTGGTCTTAGTGTCAACCAGTGCGGGAGTACCGGAGACGGAGACGTGCTCCAGAGCGCCGGCGACATTGAGGCGAAATTGGAGTTCGGCAGCGGCGCCTACATCTACGTGGAGCTGCGGAGTGATTTGCGGCGACATATCCTTGGCTTCGACGCGGGCGGAGTAGTCGCCGGGCGGCAGGAGATCGATGGCGAAGCGGCCTTCGGCGTCGGACATGGCGGAAT
Organism: Candidatus Sulfotelmatobacter sp.; assembly: GCA_035486795.1. Taxonomy (GTDB): domain Bacteria; phylum Acidobacteriota; class Terriglobia; order Terriglobales; family Acidobacteriaceae; genus Sulfotelmatobacter. The sequence goes on from DATHMS010000085.1 coordinate 10,649, forward strand.
AGCGTGCGCCTGTGGAGATGTTGACGACGGCAACAGTGGCGCCAGGGATGCGCAGGTCGTGGAGATCTACGACGGTGCCGTGAATGGCGCCGGTGGCGGCGTCCTGGGCGGAGGCGAGCGGGTATAGCAATAAGGAGAAAAGCAAGAGGAAGAGCCAAGTCCGCGGCATGGGAGTGCCACCTGTCGTCGGGATTAAGCTCGAAGGGTTGAGTCCGCGCGGGGTCCGGAGGCGAGCGGGCAGGGAAACCAGATTCTTTTGTAGCATGTAAGGAGAGTGAGTGGAGGCGATGGAGCTGGCTTCTTTTCAGGATGAGTACCGGAGTGGGAATGCTTTACAGAGAGCCTTGGGCGCGTGCTATGTTCAGTGTTCCCCTAAGCCCTCGCGAACAGGCTGGCTGTCGGGCGTTGTTGGGGTTTCTTCGACTTCGTGAGTGCTTTCGCTTCGCGCAAGCACTCGCCACGCTCAGGAAGACAACTTTTGATTGGGCGGTGATGGCAAGAGCATGATTCGATCTTTCAAAGGCATGAAACCGGTGATCCCCTCGACTTGTTATGTGGACGAGTCGGCACAGATTGTTGGGGACGTGGTTTTGGGTGAGCATGCGTCGGTGTGGATGAATGCCGTTGTGCGCGGGGATGTGTACGCGATCCGCATCGGCGCACATTCGAATGTGCAGGATTGCAGCGTCTTGCATGGCATGAAGAATCAGTACGGCGTGACGCTGGGCGACTACGTTACCGTGGGGCATTCGGTGACTTTGCATGGATGCGTCGTCGAAGACCGGTGCCTGATTGGCATGGGATCGGTGATTTTAAACGGCGCGAAGATCGGAGCGGGGTCGATTATCGCGGCGGGGACTTTGATTCCGGAGAGGACAGTAGTCGAGCCGGGATCGCTGTGGATGGGCTCCCCGGGGAAGTTCCGGCGGAAGCTGGACGAGAAGGATCAGGAATCGATCATGAGATATGCCCGCAACTACCTGGGATATACGGAAGAGTATTTGCGGGAACGGTGAGCGCAGCGGCGGCAGTTGGCACGGTTGTGCACGAGTGGTGGCGGGTGCAGAAAGCAGATTCCTCGTTTCGCTCGGAACGACAAAGTCTTTTTTCTGGTTATCCAGTGTTTAGGGAATTGAGAACGGAATGATTAAAGCTGTGCGAGGAACGCGGGATCTGTTGCCTCCCGAAACGGCGCTGTGGAATTTTGTGGAGTCGGCGGTGCGGGACGTTTTTCGCGCGTACAACTTCCAGGAAATCCGGACGCCGATTTTCGAGTCGACGGAATTGTTTGCCCGCGGGGTGGGTGAAGAGACCGATATTGTCGCCAAGGAGATGTACACGTGGGAGGATCGCGGGCGCGCCGAGAGCGATAAGGGACAATCGCTCACGCTTCGCCCCGAGGCGACGGCAGGCATTGTCCGCGCCTACATCGAGCACAAACTTTGGGATCGCGGTTTGAACAAGCTTTACTGTATCGGGCCGATGTTCCGGCGCGAACGCCCGCAAAAAGGCCGCTATCGTCAGTTTTATCAGATCGACGCCGAAATCATCGGACCGGCTTCGGCGGGCAGCGACTCTCCTGCACGCGATGCCGAGCTGCTGGAGATGCTGGCTACATTGCTCGACCGTCTGGGGATCGCCGGATGGACCCTCGAGTTGAATTCGGTGGGATGTCCGAACGATCGTGCGGCCTTCAATGAGGCGCTGCGTAAGGCTCTGGAGCCGGTGGTGGGGAAGATGTGCGTGGATTGCCAGCGGCGCGCGGTGACCAATCCCTTGCGCGTTTTCGATTGCAAGGTGGCAGAGGATCAGCCGATCATCGATACGTTGCCGCGCATCAGCCAGTTTCTCGATGAGGGATGCCGGAAACACTTTGAAGAGGTTCAGACAATTCTAAAGGCCGTTGGCGTGCCTTTTGTGTTGAACGACCGCTTGGTGCGCGGGCTGGATTACTACACGCGGACCGCATTCGAGTTTACTCACGGGGCGCTCGGGGCGCAGAATGCGATCCTCGGCGGCGGTCGCTATGACGGGCTTTCCGAAGCCCTGGGCGGCCCTGCAGCTCCAGGGATCGGGTTTGCAATAGGGGAAGACCGGCTGGTGATGTCGCTGCAGCAGTCGGCTTCGGCCGAGGGTGTGGTGCGAAAGCCGGATGTTTATGTCGCGGCGCTGGGCGCGGGGATGAACCCCGAAGCGGCGCGGCTGGCGCGCGAATTGCGACGCCACGATCTAGTGCTGGATTTGGGAGATGAGAGCTTCCGGCTGAAGAAGTCGTTTGAGGCAGCTACCAAGTCCGGAGCAAAGTACATTTTGTTCGTTGGCGAGAATGAAGTGAAAGCGGATGTGTTTTCTTTGAAGAATCTGGGTACGGGTGAGCAGATTTCCGTGCCGCGCGCGGAGTTGGCGCGCAAGATACAAGGCACGTAACTTTGCGCGGCGCTCAGGATCACCGCCGTTTTCGCATGGAGGCTATCTCATGAAGGTGGGTTTGGCGATTTTCGTAATCTTTGTATTGGCTAGCGTCGTTCCAGGCGTCGCTCAGACTCCCGCTTCGAAGCCTCTTGGTCCGCTGGAGCAGACTTTGATCGCCAGCGAGAAGAGTCTGATTGACGCGAAGAAGAAGGACGACGACGCGTTCTTCAAGCAGAAGGTGGGCGATGATTTTGCTTTGGTGGGTGTGGACGGCGAGCTGCATGAGCGACAGGACGCGATCGATGAGCTGGGCGATTCCGATCTGGTGGAATTAACCCCTTACAATATTAAAGTGGTGATGGTCGGCGAGGGTGCGGCGGTCGTTACCTACGACGCGATCGTGCGCGAAGCGCCGCAGGAGGATCAGGGGCCTCCGCCGCGATATCAGCATTTCAGTTCCGTGTGGGTGAAGCAGGGAGATGTGTGGAAACTGAAGTTTCATCAGGCCACGGCAACGCATTGGGGAGACTGGTAGGAATCCGGCCCTCGGGCTTCGGCTTTCGAGAATCAGCTCCCCTGGCGGCCTTGCCGCTTCCACTTCCCTGTGGGGAACGTCTATCCTTACTGGGTAGGGTCCGGTCTCGAAATTCCTCGAGGAGAATGCGATGAAGCGAGCGGGAATCATTCTGGCGGCGGGCGTGGTTTTAGTAGCAGGCGCGCTGGCGCAGGAAAGCGCGCCCAAGCCCGGTCCGGAGCACAAGAAGCTCGACATACTGGCCGGCTCCTGGACGCTTGAGGGAGACGTGAAGCCAAGTTCGATGGGGCCTGGGGGAAAGATCACGGAGAATGAGAAGTGTGAGTGGATGGAAGGCGGCTTCTTCCTGGTCTGCCATGTCGATTTCAAAAGCGCCGGCTCGGGCAACGGGTCAGGTCTGGCCGTGATTGGATACTCCATCGTCGACAAAGCCTATACCTATCGCGAGTTCAACAGTTGGGGCGAGTTCGAGGACTCGAGAGGCACGCTCGATGGCGAGACCTGGACGTGGACCAGCGACGAGAAAATGGGCGACGCCGTAATGAAAGGCCGCTTCACCATGAAGTTTACTTCGCCCGCCGCGTACACCTTCAGTTACGAAATGTCGCCCGATGGGGCGAAGTGGACGACCGCGGTCGACGGGAAAGCCGCGAAGGTAAAATAGCGAACCAACGCTAGATATTTCCGTCCCAATTTGCCCTCTCCGATCTAGCGCCACGCTCCGATAATCAATCCCATGATGACGAACGACACCGTCATGTAACCGCCGTTAATCAGCATATATTTCCAGGAACGCCGTTCAAACAGCGCGATGGTGGCGATGGCAAGCGCCACCCAGCCAAAACCAGCCAGAAAGCCGGCGGTTGCTCCCCAGACAGCCGTGGTCTTGGGTCCGGCCAGAAAGGCAGCCAGGTTCGCAGCCATGATCACGGCGAAGATCAGCGTCAAGCCGAAAATCTTGAACATGTTGCTCTTGCCCAAGTCAGCTTCTGAAAGGTTATTAGCTGACATCCAAGCATGGCCGAATAAAGCCTTGGAGTACCACAGTCCCCCGAGGACAAAAGTGGAAACGGCGGCGGCCACGACGGCCAGCCAGTTGATATGTGGCATGGAAGCGCTCTCCTCACAGAAATTTGATCCTGCGACAAGATGAACCAGGCAACGGGGAATGTATTGTAAGAAATTTCCCTAGTCGACAGGAATGTAGTGGGGATATTCGGTTCGGTTCCGGTGATACTCGGCCGGAGTCATGCCGGCGAATTGCTGGAATTCATGAATGAAATGAGCCTGGTCGTAGTAGCCGCAAGCGGCCGCAAGGTCGGACCAGTCTGGCACCTGGATAGAGTGCGCGGCAGCCAACGACTTGCGGAACCGCAGGATCCGCGAAGTCAGCTTGGGAGTGAGACCGACGCGGCAATCGAAGCGCGCGATCATCTGCTTGTGGCTTAAGCCGAGGCGGGACGCGAGCTCGCGCACCGGGATTACGGGCCAGGAGTGCAGGGTCGCCAGCGCCGCTGCCATGGTCTTGTCAGGCTCCAGACGGGACTCCGCCTTGCCGATGAGGTAGGCTTCCAGCAGATCGAACTTGGCGTCGACGGTCCCGGCTTCGATCAACTGCTCGCGCAGGCAGAGGATTTCGCGTTTCCAAATTAGATCCAGCTCCACTACATGGGCAGTCAGCTCTGAAATGGGGAAACCGAAGAACGGCGCCGCCCCACCAGTCCGAAAATGCGCACCCATCATCGACGACCCCTTTTCGGTGCCGATGACGATATAGCGATTCTGCATGCCGCTGATCCAGCAGCGGTTATAGCCGGTGTAGCGGAGAGTGTCCTGCCGGTCGTACAGTTTCTTGGGCCCCTCGCTCAGGTCGACAATCAACTCCACAGACGCATCGGGTAGAAGCTTTTCCTTGGTGTGGTCGACTTCCAGGTCCTGGTAGAACCAAAGGTTCTCCACAAAATAAGAGAGTGGAGCGCGCGGAACCCTGAGGCGGAAGATCATCGCGGTGGGAGCTTAGCATGGCTTATATTCCGCGGCAAGACCGGTTCGACCCCGCGAAAGACGAGCCAGCCACTCGACCCTCGCCACGCTATTTCTGTCACAAAGCAGCTCACCACTCATCCCACAAGACGGGCCATTTATAATCTTTGATTCGGCTTTCAGGTCAACTCCGGGTGTAAGGACATAGCTTGCTCGACTTCTTAGGCGATCTACGACGGACTCATATGTGCGGAGCGCTGCGCTCTTCCGACGCCGGCAAAAAGGCCACGCTGATGGGATGGGTCAACAAGCGCCGCGACCTCGGCAGCCTCATTTTTGTCGACCTGCGCGACCGCACCGGCGTGACGCAGGTGGTAATCAACGCCGAGCGCGACGCGGCCGTCCACAAAAAAGCCGAGGCTCTGCGCAACGAATATGTGATTGCCGTAACCGGCACGGTGAAGCTGCGCGACGCCAGCACGGTGAACAAGAATATCGCGACCGGCGAAGTGGAACTGGTGGCGGAAGAGTTGCGGATTCTGAACGAGTCGAAACTGCCGCCGTTCCTGCCTTCCGACACGGCACTCACGAATGAAGAAACGCGGCTGAAATATCGCTACATCGATCTCAGGCGCGACGTTATGCAGTTCAACATTGAACTGCGGCACAAGGTAGCCAAGGCGATCCGGGATTATTTGTCAGCGCAGGGATTTTTCGAAATCGAAACCCCGTTCATGACGCGCTCAACGCCCGAAGGCGCGCGAGATTATCTCGTGCCAAGCCGCGTGCAGCCCGGCACGTTCTACGCCCTGCCGCAATCGCCGCAGATGTTCAAGCAGATCCTGATGATCTCCGGCTTCGACAAATATTTTCAGATCGTGCGCTGCTTCCGCGACGAAGACCTGCGCGCCGACCGCCAACCGGAGTTCACCCAGATCGATTTGGAGATGTCGTATCCCCAGCCGGAGCAGGTGTGGGAGGTTGTGGAGGGATTTCTCACGGCGGCGTTTGCCGCGGCTGGGCACGCCATCAAGACCCCGTTTCCACGCATGGATTACGAC
>DATHMS010000086.1:0-3084 GCA_035486795.1 Candidatus Sulfotelmatobacter sp.
ATGTAGGTGATCTGCGCCGCGCCATCGACGTCGAGCAGGGTCTTCGCGCCGTAGTTGGTAGTGGGATCGGCGGTGTTGATGTACGAGTCGCCGAGAGGCGTGATCTGCGCATAGGCCGCACTCCACAAGAACACAAGCAAACCTAGCGAAACCAGCCGCGTTTTCGCACGTAATATTGTCATGACTGTCCTCCCCCTTTGTTTCTTCCTCACGTCTCTAACAGCGCAAAGTCGAGGGCAAACCTATCATCCGTGCTCAAAAATATTTCCCCGACTGCGAGGAAAGCATCATAAGTAGTCGATTTTTCAATTGTTTCCAGTTGACATCCGAAACAGCCGTGGCTACTCTAGCATCCGAAAAAGCTTCCCCCTCGCAAAGGTTCGCTCGTGGGGCACGAATCAGCAGGAGAGATCACGCGGTTGTTACAGGGCTGGCGGAGTGGCGACCGCAAAGCTCTAGATGCCTTGTTGCCTGTCGTCTACAACGAACTGCAGCGTCTCGCCCATTTTCAACTGCGGAAGGAACGTCCCGACCACACTTTGCAGAGTGCCGCTCTGGTGAATGAAGCCTATCTCCGCCTGGTGGGACTCAGTGCTCCACCATGGGAGGGCCGTTCTCATTTCTTTGCCATCGCCGCCCAACAGATGCGGCAGATCCTTGTGGACTATGCCCGCCGTCACCGCGCCGGGAAACGCGGAGGCGGTGCCGGCGCACTATCTCTGGACGACTCGGGGCTGCTCGAACAGGGCAAGGGCAGAGACCTCGACGTTGTCGCTCTGGATGACGCCCTGAAGACCTTGGCTAAAATCGACCAGCGCAAGGCACAGGTCGTGGAGCTGCGATTCTTCGGCGGATTGAATTCCGAGGAAACGGCCGAGGTCCTCAAAGTGTCGCCGGTTACAGTGGCGCGCGACTGGAGCACGGCTAGGGCGTGGCTGCACCGCGAGATGAGTCGCGGAAATTCCGATGGATGCTGAGCGATGGAAACGAATCGATGAACTGCTCCAGGCGGCGCTGCGACTGCCGGTCGAGCAGCAGGAGGAGTTCCTGCGCCAACAGTGTGCCAGCGATGCGGAACTGCTCGAAGAAGTGCAGTCACTGCTCACTTCGCATCGCCAGGCGGGAAGCTTTCTGGAATCGCCCGCTTTCAGCCCCGCCGACATGCCCACGCAGACGGCAGACCCCGCCTCGATTGCACTGACTTTTCGATCCATTTCCCGGTCGATGGCGGGTGAGACCGTTTCTCATTATCGCGTGCTGAGTCGGCTAGGCAGTGGCGGCATGGGAGTCGTATATGAGGCCGAGGACACCAAACTTGGCCGTCGCGTCGCCATGAAGTTTCTGCCCGGCGAGGTAACTAGCGATCGAACGGCGTTTGATCGCATGCAGCGCGAGGCTAGATCAGCGTCCGCTCTCGACCACCCAAATATTTGTTCCATATACGAACTCGGCGAACATGACGGCCAGCCCTTCATTGTGATGCAACTGCTCGTAGGCGAGACTCTGAGGCAGTGGATCGAACGCACCTCCAAGGCGGACAAGCGCTCACAACTAAATGGGGCAATGGACCTGGCGATCCAGATCACTCGTGGGTTAGAGGCGGCACATCAAAAGAATATTATTCATCGCGACATCAAGCCGGAGAACATCTTTGTTACCGTCCGCGGCGAAGTAAAGATTCTGGACTTTGGTCTGGCGAAAGTGATGGAACCCCAGCTGGAGCCAGATGTTCAAAGTGACCTCACGGCCGACACCGCCGCACCTGGAGAAGAGAGCCTCACTTTGACCCGAACGGGCGCAAAGATGGGCACCGCTTTCTACATGTCGCCCGAGCAGATAAGGGGCGAGAAGCTGGACGCGAGGAGCGATCTGTTCTCGCTCGGCCTTGTGTTGTTTGAAATGGTGACAGGCCGGCGCGCCTTCCGAGGTAGCACTGGTGCTGCGGTTCATGACGCTGTCTTGCATTGCTCACCAGTACCCGTGCGTGAACTGAACCCTGCGGTTCCTGCCGGCGTCGAGGGCGTGATCAGGCGCAGCCTGGAAAAGGAACGGGATCGCCGTTATCAATCCGCAAGGGAATTGCACACCGATCTGGAGCGCATCAACCTTCGCCGCTCGTCGACCCTCGGCCGAATCGGCACCGGGATCGCTGCCGGTTTCCTGCTCTTATCACTCATCCTTCTTGGGGCGAACGTCGGCGGCCTTCGCGATCGAATTTTGCGCCGTCCGGTGTCCAGTCGTCCCGTGTCGAACGATGCGGCCGAGCAATTGCAGCGCCGTACCGCGGTGGCCGTGCTCGGTTTCAAGAATCTTTCGGGGAGGGATGACGAAGCCTGGATTTCGACCGCACTCTCTGAGATGCTGGATGCGCAACTCTCTGCCGGGCAACAGCTCCGCGTGGTTTCCAGCGAAGATGTCGCGCGCATGAAGATCGATCTTTCCCTGCCCGCCGCCGACAGCTACGGCCGGGATACGTTGCAAAAGATCCGCACGCATCTGGGCGCCGACGTGGTTGTGCTCGGTTCTTATCTTGACACGGGGAAAGATACCGGCGGGAAGATCCGCGTCGATGTGCGTTTGCAAGATGCCAGACAGGGCGAAACGATTGCGGTGATTTCGCAAGATGGAAGCGAAGCCAGTCTTCCCGAGCTGGTAACGCTAAGTGGCGCCGGCTTGCGCCAGAAGTTGGGAATCGCCGATGTTTCGACCGCGGAGGCATCGCAAGTGGCGGCTTCCACCTCCGCCAGCCCTGAGGCAACTCGTTTGTATGCGGAAGGACTGGCGAAACTGCAAGCTTATGAAGCTCTGGCCGCACGAGATCTGCTGGAAAAGGCGATCGCCGCCGATCCGAACTACGCGCTCTCGCACGCTGCTTTGGCTCAGGCATGGTCCCAGCTCGGCTACGACAAGAAAGCGGAAGAAGAGGCTAAGAAGGCGTTCGATCTTTCGGCCAATCTGACGCGTGAGCAGCATCTTTCCGTGGAGGGGCGCTATCGCGAGTTTGCTCACGACTTCCCTGCAGCCATAGAAATCTATCGCACATTAAGAAATTTCTTTCCCGACAATCTTGATTACGGGTTGCGC
>DATHMS010000087.1:0-7730 GCA_035486795.1 Candidatus Sulfotelmatobacter sp.
CTCCACAAGCCACCGCACCGGTGAAGGATCCGGTTACAACTGGTCTGCGCCTGCTGCTGACACGCTCGCGGAACAATACCCTCGGCGCCATTACCGCCATGCCCGCCGATAAATTCAGCTACAAGCCCACACCCGATCAGACGAGTTTTGCCCATCTGGTCGTTCACATCGTGGGCTTCAACAACGCCTTGTGCGCGAAGGCAGCCAACATCGCCGAACCCAAGGTCGAGGAAGCCAAAGAAAGCGATTCCAAAGACAAGTTGCTCGCCGCAGCAACGGCTTCGTACGACTTTTGCGCCGACGCGCTGGGTAAGATGGACGACTCCAAGCTAGGCGACAACATTGAACTCTTTCCTGGACGCCAAGGCCCCCGAGCCCTGGCTGACCTGATCCTAGCCGGCGGATGGGCCGACCATTACGCCGCCGCCGCCCAGTATTTGCGGCTGAACAACATTGTGCCGCCGAGTGCGCAGCCGAAGAAATAGCTCTCTTGCGGAGAGGGCTAATGCCCGATCTGGATGAGTTCCGTGCCTCGTGCCGTGTCTGGTGAAGTCACGGTCTGCGCGAGATGCTGGGGCGCGCGCCAGCCGTCGAAGATCGACACCTGATGCACGCAGGAAACCGTGCAGTGCGGCGCGCAGCCTTTTTCCGTGAGATATTCGCGGCGCATGTCGTCGCGGGTGTAAGTCGCAAGCGGCACTCCAGGATAGCCGCGCTGCTGCGAGCAGTAGTGCACTAGCCCGTCCTCGCAAATGTAGAGATAGCGCGCCCCGGCGCGGCAGCGCCACTCGTTGGGCAAACCCTGCGCAATGTTGTCCTGGAAGGCGTTGATGCGGGTGAAGCTGCGCTTCTCCCACGACTTCATTTCGTCGTAGATACCGCGCTCTTCTTCGTTGAGAGGCTGCACCTGTCCACTCCCATCGTGAATGATGCCGATGGTCGAACTGAAACCGAGTGCGACAGCGCGCTTGCCGATGGTGAGCGCATCCTGCGGATTCGAAATGCCGCCACCCACCACCGAGTTGATGTTCACGTGAAACTCGGCGTGTTCGGCCAGCAATTGTAGCTTCTTGTCGAGAACTTTGAGACTTTTCTTCGAAACTTCGTCCGGATTGACGTTGTCAATGGAGATCTGCAGCCACTCCAGTCCAGCGCGGTTCAGCCGCTGAATGCGTTCCGCCACCAGAAAATATCCGTTAGTAATCAATCCGGCAATCATGCCGTTCGCGCGAATGCGCCGGATCACATCATCGAGTTCCGGATGCAGCAGCGGCTCTCCCCCGGAAATCGTGACCACAGCCGTGCCCAGCGCTCCCAGTTTGTCGATGCGGCGAAACATTTCTTCCGTCGGCACAGGTTTCGAAAAATCATCGAACTCGTTGCAGTAGGTGCAGGCTAAGTTGCAGCGGCGAACCGGAATGATGTGCGCCAGCAGCGGATGGTCGGTCGAGGCCACCGCGCGCGCAGCCATGGCCGCTCCGCGCAGATTGCGGTGGAATGCCTTGGCGCGGCGACGCAGGGTTGTAATGGCAGATGGCATAGATTGAGCGATCTCTTATTACAGCATGGATGCGTGATAAGTGCAGGCTTGGCGACAGCGGTCGGCGAATTTGCCGGGGCGAATGGCGCCGAATGCGCATAGAACGTTCAGCCCTCCACAGCCTTGCGCAAAGCAGCTCTCGCCAGCAGGCGCGTCGAATCCAGCATTGGCAACGGCGATTGCTCCGGCGTCATCAACAACGGAATCTCCGTGCAGCCGAGGACTACCGCATCGCAGCCTTCATCTCTCAGGCCGCGGATCACTTCGGTGAGGTAGGCTTGCGTGCGCGGCAGGAAAACGCCGTTAACCAGTTCGTCAAAGATGATGCGATGGATGCGCTCGCGCTGCTCCGGGCCAGGAATGCGATGCTCCATGCCCGCGGCTTTCAATTTCTGGCCATAGACCGGACCTTCCATCAGTGCGCGGGTTCCCAGAATTCCCAGGCGCTTGTGGCCCTGACGCTTCGCTTCGTTCGCAACCTCGACCGCAATGTGCAACCAGGGCCGCGGCGAGCGGTGCTCCACCAGATCGAAGGCCTGATGCACGGTGTTGACCGGAGCAATTAGAAAGTCCGCCCCGCCTTTGGCCAGTTTTTCGGCGGACGAAAGCATCAGTTCGGCCACACCGGCCCAGTCGTTGGCATTGATGCACTTCACGTAGTCGGCGAAGTTGTGGCCGTGCATGGAGACTTCCGGATGGCCGTAGGGGCCAAGCAAGCTTGCACCCTCGACACAGATAGTGCGGTAACACAGTGCGGCGCCTTCCGCGCTGCAAGCGACGATGCCGATATGGAGAGGCATTCGGTTCTCAACTGCCAGCTGTCAGTTATTCTCAGCTGCGAATCATTCAACTTTCGATTGTAGCTGGAACGGAGGCGTATGGACTGCTCTGGCGATACCGCTTTTCGAATTCTTCTCGGGTGCATAGGGTTTTGATGTCGGTGATGCGGTCGACGGCGAGGATGCCATCGAGGTGATCGATTTCGTGCTGCAGGAGTTCAGAGAGATTGCGGGTGTCTCCGGCACGAAATTCGTGATTTTCACTCTTTATATCCTGATAACGCACCGTGATTTCGCGATTCCGTTCCACCTGCATAAAGATCGTGAGGAAGCTGAGACATGCGTCCCAGACGACGATCTTCTCCTCGCTGCGCTCAACGATTTCCGGGTTGATGAGCGGCCAGGGCTTCTCTCCGGGCAGTTGCAGGAAGATGATGCGTTGCAGCACGCCGAGTTGCGGTGCGGCAATGCCCCGGCCGTATCCCGTGGTGGCGCGCCAGTACGCAAGCGTGTCGGCGAGGTCTTTGATGAGCGCAACCACTTCGGCACCAGAAGGATCCTCAACTCGGAGCGCCACTCCTCGCAGGTGCGGATCGCCGAGTTGCAGGATGGTCCTGACCGCCATGATTACCTCGCGGCAGCCGCGTCGAACAGGTTCAGAAACTCCAGCTTCTTTTCCGCCGGCAGGAATGACGCTTCAAACGAATTGCGGGCTAGTTCTCGCAAGTGCTCGTCGGTAAATCCGAAAGTTTGCTGCGCGATCTGGTATTCGCGCGCCAGCGTTGTGCCGAACATGGCCGGGTCATCGCTGTTGAGCGTGATCATCACGCCGTGATCGAAGTAGTTTTTTGCCGGATGATCCGCCATGTTCGGGCAGAGGCCGGTACGCAGATTGCTGGTGAGGCAGATTTCCACGGGAATCTGGCGCTGGGCAAGTTCTTCCACGAGATCGGGATCATGGAAGGCTGTAAGCCCGTGGCCGATGCGCTCGACGCGCAGGTTGAGCGCTCCCCAGACGGATTCCGGCGGCCCGGTCTCGCCGGCGTGCGCGGTAAGGCGCAAGCCATGGTCGGCCGACCAGGCGTAGGCGTCGCGGAAAAGCTCAGGCGGAGCTTTCTGCTCGTCGCCCCCAATGCCAATGCCGGCCACCTCGCGATCGTGATAGCGCACAGCCAGCTCAAAGACCTTTTGCGCCGCCTCAGCACCGAACTGCCGGACAGCGTCGAAGATCCACAGCAGCGAGACGCCAAAGTCGCGCGCCCCGCGGGCGCGGCCGCGATCCAGACCTTCGAAGATGCCGGCGAAATCCTGTTTTCGCCACAGGCAGACTCCGACCGAGACATAGACCTCGGCGTGCAGCACGTTTTCTTCTTTCAGGCGCTGCATCAGGCGGTAGGTGATGAGCTCGTAGTCGTCCGCAGTTCGCAGGTGCTCGGTGATGTTCTTGAACGCAAGCAGGAAGCCGGGAAAGTCTTCATACCTGTAGAGTGCATCGACTTCGCCCCGTGTGGTGCGTTCACCACGTCGCTGCCGGAGTTCAACCAGCGTAGGCGGCTCGATCGCACCCTCAAGGTGCAGATGCAACTCAGCCTTGGGCAGGAATCGCAGGAAACTATTCGGCGGCCGATCGAGTGCGGAGGACATCACCTCTTAATTGTAGAGTCTTGCTTAGATATTTGCGAGGCCAGGAAAATCCACTACTTCTTCGCGAACTCGCTCCGATGCCTGCTGTAAAAGATGTAGATCAACAACCCCAGGCCAAGCCAGATCACGAAGCGCAGCCATGTGATCACGGTGAGCCCGGTCATCAATCCGCCGCAGAGGATGATCGAGATCAGCGGGAACCACGGAACAAACGGGACTCGGAAGGCGCGCTTGCGATCAGGCTGCCTGCGGCGCAGGATGATCACTCCCAGCGAAACCAGAACAAAGGCAAACAAAGTCCCAATGTTGGCGAGGTCGGCGGCATCTCCAATGTCGACCAGCCCTGCCGGAATTCCTACGGCAAAGCAGGCGATCCAGGTCGACCAGTATGGCGTCTTATATTTCGGGTGTACCGCAGAGAACAGTTTCGGCAACAAGCCGTCGCGGGACATGGCGTACCAGATGCGAGCCTGCCCGTACTGAAACACCAGCAAAGAAGAGATCATGCCCGTCAGCGCTCCGATCACGATGACCGAGCGGAACAGCGGGTGCACACCCAGATACTTCATCGCGTAGGCCACGGGAGCTTCGGCGGCTTCACCCGACACAAAGGTGGTGTACTTCATCATGCCGAGCAGGACGACGGCAACGCCGACATAGAGCAGCGTGCAGACCACCAGCGACATAATGATGCCGAAGGGCAAATCTTTTTGTGGATTACGCGATTCCTCTGCGGCAGTGGACACCGAATCGAATCCGATGTAGGTGAAGAAAACGATGGCTCCTCCGGTAACGATTCCGGCGAAGCCGGAAGGCGCGAAGGGCGTCCAGTTCGCGGGCTTAACCAGCATTCCACCGACTACCAGAAAGGTCAAAATGGCGCCGATCTTAACCGCCACCATGATGTTATTGGTCTCCGCCGACTCCTTCACTCCGCGCACCAGCAGCAGCGTGAGAAGGAAAACGATGAGAAAGCCAGGGAGGTTGAAATAGGCACCCGTCCATTGCCCGCTGGCCCAGACCGGACTTGCCAATTTCTCCGGCAAGTTGATGCCGAATACGGCCAATTGCGCTTTTGTATAGCCCGCAAAGCCAACTGCAACCGCGACGTTCGATACTACGTATTCTAGGATGAGGTCCCAGCCAATGATCCATGCGAAAATCTCGCCCAGCGTGGCGTAAGAGTATGTATAGGCGCTGCCGGCGATGGGAATCATCGAAGCGAGTTCGGCATAGCACAATCCCGCAAAACTGCAGGCGATCGCGACCAGGAAAAACGAAATCGCAATCGACGGCCCGGCCGGCGGGCGTCCGTGCATCAGCGCTCCCGCCGTGCTGCCGGTACGCAGTAGATTGATGATTACGTCGAGCGCCTGCGCATGCAGGATGGATGGAGCCTGGAAATATTCACCCGCGGCCGCCGTGCCGGTAAGGATGAAAATTCCGGAACCGATGATCGCGCCGATGCCCAGCGCGGTCAGCGACCAGGGCCCAAGGGTCTTTTGCAGCCGCTGCCCTGGGGCCTCGGATTCCGTGATCAGCTTGTCGATTGACTTGCAGCAGAAAAGCTGATTGTCAGACGTGCGCACGGTGGCGGTGGGTTCCGCGGATGGTTGTGACAAGAGGTAGTTGTCTCCTCACAGCGGGAGTCGGGCATGGGCAACGGCCCATGCCCGTAATTCCGAGCGTGCGGCCTACCGCTTCGACTGGCCGCGAGCCAATTTCTTCACCTTGCGCTTCTTCGACCCGCGCGCGTAATCGCGGGGCTTCTTCGGCTTTTCCGCTTTGCTCTTCTTACGCGAGGCACGTTTTGCTTTCTTGCGTTCTTCTTTGGTCAGGGTTGCTGTGTTTGCCATGATTGCTTTCTTCGATCTCTAATTTTTTTGTAATTTGGTAATTCGACAGTTGGTAGTTTGAGACCGGAGAGAAAGGCCGCGAACTATCGAAGTGTCCAATTACAAAATTACCAGATCGCCCTCAAGCCCGCTCCAACTGAGCATACTTCTCCACCAGCTTCTTCAATCCGAAGCGAGGGAATTGTACCGTAATCTTGGCTTCTTCGCCTTCTCCTTCTCGCTGGTAGACCGTCCCCTCGCCATATTTCGGATGGCGAACCTTCTGCCCAGGCCGGAATCCGCGCTTGCCGGTGGGCTGTTCGACCGGCGCCTTGGGAACGCTGAATTTCTTGCCCCGCGAGGCAAAGAACTCGGCGATGTTCTCAATCGAGTTGTAAGGCTGGGCCGGAGCCGTAGGCTTTTGGCGGTTTGCACTGGCCGGAACTCCGCTGCGGCTTCTCCAGCTTGCGCTCTGGTCTTCATCTTCATAGGAATAGTGGATGTCGGCGTCGTAGGATGCGTGGCTACGTCCCGCTGAAAGGCCGGGCACAACAGTCCGCACTTGGCTCGTGCCCATCCCAGATCTACTCCGCCGTCCGCCGAGCTCCTCGATTAACTGCATCGGAACTTCTTCCAGAAATCTCGACGGCACGCTGGCCTCCGGGAGATCGGTGCCATATCTCCGGCGGTAGACGGCACGAGTGAGGATTAGCTGATCCATCGCGCGAGTCATGCCCACATAGCACAGTCGCCGCTCTTCTTCCACATCGTCAGGCTGCAGCATGGTACGCGAGTGCGGGAACAATCCCTCTTCAAGGCCACTCAAGAAGACTAGGGGAAACTCCAGGCCCTTGGCGGCGTGCAGGCTCATCAGCGTGATCTGCGAACGCTCGTCATAATCGTCGGTGTCTGCAATCAGTGCGGCATGGTCCAGGAACTCGTCGAGCGTTTCCCCGCGGTCGCGTGAATCGGCAGCAGCATTCACCAGCTCGCGCAGGTTCTCGATGCGCGAGAAGGCTTCCGGCGTGTCCTCTTCTTCGAGCAGCTTGATATAGCCAGTGCGATCGATCAGGAACTTAAGCAGGTCGGCAGTTGTGGCGCCAGCATCTTGCTGGCTCGGCAGCAGCTGGGATGTCGACTCTTCTTCTGGAAAAACAGCCGGCGGGACGCCGGTGCTATCAGCTTCCGCTCCCGTGTAAGCTCCACCGAAGTTGAAGGCTGTGTTCTCGAATTCGCCCGGATCGAAAGCGGCCGCGTCGTCTTCAACGTTCATTTCTACTTCAGGTTCAGGAAAGGCGGGCGCCGATGCCCTGGCCACATTTCCCGTCCCTGCGGCTTCTTCCAGCCTTTTGACAAACGTTCCCGCTAACATCGCCTGCGCGTCCACAATCAACTGTTGAAAGCTCTTCAGCGCTGCCAATGCACGAGGCGGCAGCAGTTGCCGTCGAATGGCTTCCCCGACAGCGCCCCACAGCGACAGCCCGGTCTCAAGCGCGAGATGTTCGAGTGTTTCGATCGTGCCTTTACCGATGCCGCGAGTCGGCGTGTTGATCACGCGCAGCAGTGAGATCGAGTCATCGGGATTCAGGATGACCTTCAGATACGAAATCAGGTCTTTGATCTCGGCGCGCTCGTAGAACGAAAATCCTCCGACCACTTTGTATTTCAGGCCATAGCGGCGCATCGCTTCTTCAAAAAGTCGCGACTGAGAATTCGTGCGGTAAAGCACTGCGGCACGCGGAGTTTCGCCACCGAAATTTTCAGCTCGACCAGCCTCGCGCAGATATTTCGCAATGTGATCCGCCGCGAAGAGCGCTTCGTTTTCGCCGTCCGGAGCCTCGTAGTAGCCGATCTTCGTCCCCCCCTGCCGCGAAGTCCACAGATTCTTGCCCTTGCGCCGAATGTTGTTCGCGACCACCGACGACGCCGCCT
>DATHMS010000088.1:0-9336 GCA_035486795.1 Candidatus Sulfotelmatobacter sp.
CGTGGTCTGAATGTCGCGTACTTGCGGGATATTCTCGAGAATCACCGGCTGATCCGTAAGCAACGCGGCCGCCATGCAAGGAAGCGCGGCATTCTTCGCCCCGCTGACGCGCACCGTTCCGAGCAGCGGCTCCCCGCCGCGGATGACGAACTTATCCATGAAGGATTTCCTCGGTTCGATTGTAACGGGGATTGGGATGTTCGAGAGTTGACTGGTGCGGAACTGAAGTACACGGACTCGTAGGCAGAGCCCAAACCCTGCACCCGAGAGGGCACAGAGAGGCATGGAATTCCCAGCCGTGGAGGATGCTTCAAGAGTGGGGCGTCTATCTGATCAGCGCCCGGTCATTACGGAGTGATCTTGAAAACGACTCCGTAGTTGGGGCCTGGTTGGAAGGAAAGGGCATTGCCATAGACAACTCCGTCGCTGTCAACATAGAGTCGGCCACTCGGATCCAAGCCGTCGCTCCCTTCAGTGAAGCTGTGGAGGATGGTCAACGTTCCCGACGCATCCAGCTTATAGACAGTCCCGGCGTTGTAAAGTCCCCCAGAATAACTTACGCCGTAGAGGTTTCCAGCGGCATCGCGGGCTAGGGGACCGCTTGGAGACTGTCCGTCTGATGGTGGACCTTCGAACGAGTGGATGGTACTCACAACATTGTTGGTATCGATTTTGAAGGCAGCGCCGCAGCCCATGCGCGCGCAGTCCCCGGCATTCAGATCACCGCCTTGGAGGGTGGCACCGTAAAGCACCGCACTTGGGGCGAAAGTGAGATCGGTCTTCGGGTTGGCGCCGTCGTTTTCGAAGCCGGGCTGAAAATCGTGCACGACAGTTTTGTTATTCGAGGGGTCGATTTTGAAGACCTGGCCAGATCCATAGAGGCCACCCGTACTGGTGGTTCCATAAAGATCGCCGGCGGAGTCCATGACGAGACCTGCGAAGGGATTCGCGCCGTCCGAACCAGCCTCGAATGTGTGGAGGACGGTCTCTAGCCCCGTGGTATCGATTTTAAAGACTGTTCCGCAGCCTACTAGAGCTCCCTCAACCGGACCGCATGAAGGATTGCCTCCGGCTACCGTCGTCCCATAGAGGTTGCCCTTAGCGTCCCTGACGAGGTCTGAGGTAGGGCCTGCACCATCGGCCCCGCCAGTGAATGCGTAAATCACACTCTCCTTGCGAGCCGCAGTTACCTTGTAGACCACTCCGGCGTTGAAGGAGCCGCCCCAAGTTGTCGTGCCATAAAGGTTGCCGGCAGTATCCAGAATGACGGAGGCTTGAGGATAGGCTCCATCGCTGCCACCCGCGAAGGCATGCATGAGTGTGAACTTTCCGGAAGGAGTGATTTTGTATACCTCGCCCGAGACCGCACGGTGTTCCCCGCCAAACGTCGTTCCATAGAGGTTACCGTCCGAACCGTGCACCAGACCGGAAAAAGGAAGTTCGCCATCGGTTAAATGAAACGTGTGAAGCACGGTGAAGGTTTGGCTGAATGCGAAGGTGCAGAATGCGAGGATGAAATACAGGCTTGCAGCTGCAGTGCGCCGCAGTAACACGATGGAAAACATCGGAGTCTCCTTGACATGGCGAATACGCCAGAAGTGGTGTAGGGGCCGGAGCAAGGAAAGGGAGGGCGAAACGGAAGCATCCTATGTCAGAAGGGTCGCGATCGCAAGCAATAAATCCATCGGGGGAATTGTTGAAAAAGATGACCGGACTTCGTGTTTCTACTTTACCTCAAGTTCTACTTTAATGACGCGGCAGTGATGGCCTCTCGCACATGGCCCTTACTCTTTTTTAAGGCGCCTGACGCCTTGGAGCGAGTGGCGCCTGCGGCGAGCATCACCACCGCGACCGGTGTGCGGTTGCCGCTTTCTTTCAACGCCCGGGCTGCCGTTTCGTGATCGGCTCCGGTGGCTTGTTCGACGATCCGAATCGCTCGCTGAACCAACTTCTCATTCTTCGTCCATACATTCACCATCAGGTTCCCATAAACGTAGCCCAGTCGAACCATCGCCCCGGTCGAAATCATATTGAGGACCATCTTGTGCGCTGTCCCGGCCTTCATGCGCGAAGAGCCCGCAAGCACCTCGGGACCAACTTCCGTCACGATGGCAAAATCGGCGGCTCGTTCGAGCGGAGAGTTGCGATTGCACGTGAGGGCAATCGTACGGGATCCTCGCCGGCGCGCGTACTCAACGGCAGCGATGGTGAAGGGAGTTCGTCCGCTGGTCGCGATGCCAAGCACGACATCGTGTTTGCCTGGCTTCCGCTTCTTGATCTCCGCCACTGCCAGGGCCGTATCGTCTTCGCTGGCCTCGGTCGACGCACCAAGAGCCTTGGGCCCGCCGGCCATAATGAACTGCACGGTGCGCGGATCGGTATTGAATGTTGGAGGAATCTCTGACGCGTCGAGCGCTCCGAGGCGGCCACTTGTTCCCGCGCCAACATAGATCAACCGCCCGCCTTCCCGCAGTCCCGCCGCGACCACGTCAATCGCTCGTGCGATCTGCGGTAAGGCGCTCCGGACGGCGGCGGCTACGGTCGCATCCTCTTCGTTCATCAGGCGTGCGATTTCGAGCGACGACATGCGGTCCAGATCGCCGGCGGCCGGAAGAACCTGTTCGGTAGAGAGTTGACGAAGGTCAGTCTTCGCGATTCTCGAGCCAGTCAAATCGAGCACCTTTCAGTTGAATCAAGATTCGGTCACTTAAGAACTTGTCATTCTAAATGTTCAGCACGCGAGATGACCTGTGGATCAAGCTATTTCCGCGATCTCGCCATTTATCGAAGACCTTCGACGACCGCGTCGTGGAATTTCGGGCGAACTTGCTTGATCGCTTGATTGGAGCAGTCCGGCCAGGTACGGTTCGTCAGAAGTGTGACCGAAAGCTGGCGATCGGGATCGATCCACAACGAAGTGCCGGTATAGCCGAGGTGCCCGAATGATTTCGGACCAAAATATTTCCCGGATTGTGAAGGACTCGAAGGTGTGTCCCATCCCAGCGCACGAGAAGTCCCAGGAGGATCCGTCTGACGGCGAGTAAAGAGTTCCACCGTTTCTGCGCGCAGAATCGGGCTTCCTCGCTGCAGCATGGCGTGAGCGAAGCGAGCAACGTCCTCGGCGTTTGAGAACAGTCCTGCATGCCCAGCCACGCCGCCGAGCACGAAAGCATTCTCGTCCTGTACCTCACCCTGGATGATTCGGTTACGGAATGTGCTGTGCGTTCCGGTACTTGGTGTCGTTGCTGAGAAAGGGCCTTCTCTCTCATCTGCGGTCGGAGGAATCAGCGGCCGTCGATCCATCGCCGGGTTAAACGTTGTATTCGTCATTGCCAAAGGCCTGAAGACTTCGCGCTGGGAGAACTTGTCTAAAGTCTCTTCGGCGATCCTCTCCAGCGCTGTGGCAAGAATGATGAATCCGACGTCGCTGTACTCCGCGCGCGATCCGGGATCGACGGCAAGCGGTGTCGAGAACGCGAGCTTGAGCAGTTCATCCCGAGAACTGGTTTTTAAGAACAATTTCTCATAAGCGGGAAGGCCCGACGTGTGCGCCAGAAGCATCCGGAAACTGACCTTCCGCCGTCGATCCTCATCACCATTCGCCGAATCCATCAAGAACTCTGGCACGGTCTCCGCGATTGGCGCATCCAGGTCGAGCAGGCCGCGCTCGTGCAGAATCATCGCCACGGTAGTGGTCGCAACGACCTTGGTGACGGAAGCTAAGTCGAACGGTGTAGAAGGAGTCGGTTCGAGACCTTGTTCATACTGGAATCGCCCAAAATATTTCAGCGCAACCAGCCTGTCTCCCTGTGTCACTGCCATCGAGGCAGCAGGGAAGGCCCTCTCATTGATCGCAGAGCGAAGAATCGAGAACGCTGACGAAAATTGCTCGTCTTGACGGTCGTAGGCCGGTTCGAGAGTCGAAGGGTTAGTCAGGCGTCTGCACTTTCCATGAAACTCAGGCTCTGAGCGGTTTATAGCAGAGTTCGCGGGACAGGACAAAGACGACAAACGCGACGCCCACAAAAATGACGCGCCGGGAACATCGTGTCCACTTTGGCGGAACAAGCGTAACTGCTGCTCGCGCGACCCTTCATTTGCCGCCCGCCGAAACCTTGGCAGTCTGGGCCCGCAACACCTGAATCGTCCGCTGCAAGTAGTCATGAACCGCTGCCAGCTGTTCTGCTGTGTAATGGACCGCGAGTTCATCCATGGCTGCGCCCAGTGAAGAAAAAATGGGCCAGACGGTCCTCCGCAATCCCGACACGCGTAGCGGATGGATAATCACGCTGCGACGATCCGTAGGATGGCGCTGGCGCCGGACAAATTTAGAGCGCTCCAGCCGATCGACGATGCCGGTGATTGCCCCGGTCGTGAATCCGGAGAGCTCAGCCAACCGTCCCGCAGTGCAGGGACCATGCTGGTCGAGGAGTCCCCAGCACCTCCATTCGGTAGCGCTCAAACCCAGGCGAGCAGCCACCGCCTCGTGAAATAGAACCACCGCAGTGCTGAGCTCTCGTCCCAGCCAGCGGCCGGGCGTCTGGGTTTTGTGTGGGGACAGAAGCGGTTTATTTTTCCCAGCCATATATATCTTAGACGTGAGATACTTACTTAATAAGATGTCAGCAATCTGAGGCATATTGTACCAACAAGGAGATGCGGCATGAAACTGGTTGAATCTGAGAAAGCAATACCAAGCCGGGATGGACGCCGGGCCGCAATCACCCTCGCCGTGCTCGCGCCCTTTATCGCCGAAGTCTTGATGGGATCAACGCGCCTCAGCTTCATCTTCGTTCTCATTCCGGAAATCATGGTCTGGGGAGTCGGTGCTGTGATGGCCCGGGAAGCGGCCCGGCGCTGGCACGCAGGCTGGATCAGTCTCATGGTACTTGGCATTGCCTTGGGAGTGGCCGAAGAATGCGTGATCCAACAAACCTCACTCGCGCCACTGGTCGGCTTGGACCCGGCTCACGCCTATGGGCGTTTCTACGGCGTCAACTGGGTGTGGATGCTCGGGTTACTCGTATTTGAAAGCGTGTGGGTCGTCTTGGTACCTGTACGATTTACGGAAGCTTTATTTCCCGAAGAGCGCGCCAAACCGTGGCTAACAAATCGCGGCCTCCTATGGAGCAGTTTGATCTTTATCGCGGGTTCTTTCCTCGCGTGGTTCCTATGGACGCGGATCGCGCGCCCTCAGAAGTTTCACGTCCCTCCTTATCATCCAGCGTCGGCCTACATCCTGACGGGAGTGGTTGCCATCGCGCTGCTGATCGCAACGGCATACGCGTTGCGTTCCTCTGGACATCCGAACCTCGAGACAACGCAGTCTGCGGGTCCGACTTGGGCAGCTGGCCTGGTGGCATTGATGCTCGCAGCCCCGTGGTTCACCGTTATCGGATGGGCTTACGGTTCCATGCCGAAGTTGCCCGTCTCGATTGCAATCACTTCCGGATTGGCTTGGTCTCTCGTTTCATTTCTTCTCTTTAAGTGGTGGACGGCCCGCACCAGCTGGGGAGATCTCCACGGATTGCTCGCGGCTTCGGGGGCCCTGATGGCCAGCATGGTCATGGGGTTTCTCCAAGGAGGTTGGAGCCGGGGCGACTTGACCGCCAAAATCATTTTCGATCTGGCCTCAGTTGTGGGCATGATCTACTTGGCTCGAAAAACAGCGCTGCAAACGTCTGAATAACGAAGGAACTAGGAATTCTGGGATGACCAACCGAACACCCTCTCACTTCGGTGTCTTGAGTTCCGCCGCGGGCCTTGTGTAGAGTCAGGACATCTTCTCTTTCTTGTCAAAATCGGATCTAACGAGCTTCCCCCGCCTTTTCCCAAGGTGGCGGAACGCCCTTGTAACCGTTACTTTCGTCTTTGCGTTAACCGCCTGCCTGTCCGCCAGCCCCGTCACTGCCAACTCCGTACCGGTGCGTCTGGGAGCTGTCGATTCGATCATTCAGCAGGCAGTTTCCGACGGCAACATTCCGGGCGCCGTGCTGGTGGTGGGGCACAACGGCAACGTCATTTACCGGAAGGCATACGGCAACCGCGCGCTGGAACCGCACCACGAGCTCATGACGCTCGACACCGTGTTCGACCTGGCGTCGCTCACGAAGGTCGTTGCTACTACTACCGCTGTCATGCAGCTGTTCGAACTGGGCAAAGTAAGACTCAACGACCCGGTGGTGAAGTACATGCCCGAGTTTGCGCAGAACGGCAAAGAGGACATCACCGTCCGGCAGTTGCTCACCCACTATTCCGGGCTCGCCCCCGATATCGACCTGAATCCACCATGGGAAGGTAAGGAGACTGCGTTCCGCTTGTCGTTTGCCGAAACCCCGCAGACCTCGCCTGGCTCGCAGTTCACCTACAGCGACACCAACTTCATCATGCTGGGTGCGCTGGTCGAGAAGGTCTCTGGCGAAACTCTGGATCAATACTGCACACAACACATTTTCACGCCTCTGAAAATGACGCGAACCCGCTTTCTGCCACCGCCGGCGTGGAAGGCGAAAATCGCTCCCACTGAGTACGACGAAAACGAGCACATGATCCGCGGAGTCGTCCATGATCCCCGGGCGCGCCGGATGGGCGGTGTAGCCGGTCATGCCGGGCTCTTCTCTACGGGGGACGATTTGGCAAAGTTTGCGCAAGCACTGCTCGACGGCGGAGACGGAGTCCTTTCACCGGCGGCCGTGGCCAAGATGATCCAGCCCGAGCAGCCTCCTTCCGCCCCCGTTCTACGCGGGTTTGGATGGGACATCGATTCTCCCTTTTCTTCCAATCGCGGTGATTTATTGCCTGTGGGATCGTTTGGCCATACGGGATTCACAGGAACTTCGATTTGGATCGATCCCACCACCCAAACCTATATTGTTCTGCTGACCAACGCCGTGCATCCCCGCGGCAAAGGCAATGCCGTCGCCTTGCGCTCGAAAGTCGCTACGGAAATTACAGCCGCCCTGAATTTGACGCCAAGCGAGAAAGAAGCGGCGCGCGCGATGAGTATCACGGGCTACAACGAAGCATTCAGCGCGGCCCGGCGCATGAGCACCCGCAACGGAGCCGTGAAGAACGGGATCGATGTCCTCGAAGAACACGGCTTTGACGTACTGAAGCCCGCGGAAGGCAAGAAGCGCATCGGCCTGGTTACGAATCAGACCGGACTGGATGCATCCGGCGCACGAACCATCGATGTGCTGGCAAAGGCTCCCGGAGTGTCGCTCGATGCTATCTTCAGTCCTGAGCATGGCGTGACTGGCAGCCTCGACACCACCGACATCAACAATTCAAAGGACGCCGCCACCAATATTCCGGTCTACAGCGTCTATGGAGCTAGCGACGCCGCACGGCGCCCTCCGGCCGATGTAGTCCGAGCTCTGGATGCCATCGTCATCGATATACAAGATGCCGGTGTCCGCTTCTACACCTACGAGACAACGCTGGGATACTTCCTGGAAGCTGCTGCGAAGGCCGGCATCGAGATCATTGTGCTCGACCGCCCAAATCCGATTACCGGATCGTTTGTGCAAGGTCCAGTAGCCGATGTGGGCCGTGAGACTTTCACCGATTATTGGACCGTGCCCGTCCGCCATGGCATGACGATCGGGGAACTCGCAAAGATGTTCAATATTGAGCGCAACATCAACGCCAAGCTGACGGTCGTTCCGATAGAGGGCTGGCAACGCGGAGATTGGTTCGACTCGACCGGACTTGTCTGGGTCAATCCCTCTCCGAATCTGCGTAGCGTTACTGAGGCGGCGCTCTATCCCGGAGTCGCTCTGATTGAGGGCACCAACGTTTCAGTCGGACGTGGAACCGACACACCGTTCGAATTGGTAGGCGCTCCGTGGATCAAGAGCAAGGAATTCGCGGCCTACCTGAACGCCCGTGGCATTGCCGGAGTGCGTTTCGTTCCCGTGACCTTCACGCCGACGGCCAGCGTTTACAACGGTCAGACCTGTCAAGGGGTCAATGTCGTTCTGACTGATCGGAACGGCTTCGACGCTCCGGAGCTTGGCATTGAGTTAGCAGCGGCGCTCCACAAAATATATCCAGCCGACTTCAAGATAGAGCGCATGGCCGAATTGCTCGTCAATCAAGCCGCATATGACGCGCTGATAGCCGGGCAAGATCCGCGCCGGATCGCTCAGGATTGGCAAGACAGCCTGGAGAAGTTTGGGAAGGTTCGAGAGAAATATCTCATCTACAAGTAGCCTTGGCCGCTACTCATTCTCAACGAGGTCACTTCAGCAAAGGCTCTAGAATCCCAGGTCTCGGAGAGTCGGAATCCATCTTCGATAACGAATATTTCCCGCAGCGGCATTCATCCGTAAAGGTTACAGTTACGTGCCGCCCTAATCCTTCGACAATCTGATAACTCCACGTCTCCGCTGGCGGTGAGAAACCAGGGTTCGATACCACAGAATCCGGCGGTCCGTACATGATGTAGAAGCGTCCGCGGTCGGAAGCATATCCCGGACTTCCAGCGGCAAAATGCGTATTCGCATAAGCCAACCGGCGATAGTGCTCTTCTTTGTAAGGATTCCGTCCTGAACCTGGAGTTGGGTTGCGGCTTTCCCAGAACGCAACTACGAACGCATCGCGCTGCTGAACCGTATCTAGCTTCTTGAACTCCGCGCGCTCCTCATCGCTAATTATGTAGCGCACATCCTCATTCAGCCACTTCTGATACTCCCCCTCAACGCCAGTATTCTCTCTAGAACTCTCACTCGTGGACGGCAGTCTACCTTGCCCTCTGAGATTAGCGGGGAGGTAAAGTCCCAAGCTCAACACCAATAACGCGGAAGGAACACAGGCGCCGAGTGTGCGCATCGGGCACCTCCTTGGAAGCTTCGTCTGACCGTCAAAATCATAGGCCATTGAAGGCAGGTGATCAAGTTTGGGAGGCGAGGGCAGCTTGCAGAATCCTATGTGCATCCTACCGCCCAGACCGTGGTAATCTCGGGTTGATTCGGCAGAGGCTTGGCTAGGAGGTGTGCGATGCGAGCAGCTTTAGCGATTCTCTTAGTTTCCGGAATGGCTTGGGCCCAAACAGCCGACACGGCAAAGCCAGCACCGGCTCAGCCCGCGACATCGAGTCCATCTCTTTCATCCGACACGTCTCGTCCTGCGAAGGATCTGAATGCAACCGTCATTCCTGCAGGATCTAAAATCCCTCTGACCTTGAAACAGGCCATCTCCACCAAGAATGCGCGCGAGGGCGATGCGGTCTATGCCGAGACAGCCTTTCCGTTTGTGTTGAACGAGCGCATCCTGATTCCCGCTGGCACTTACATCCAGGGCAAGATCATGCACACCGAGCATCCTGGACACTCC
>DATHMS010000089.1:0-7042 GCA_035486795.1 Candidatus Sulfotelmatobacter sp.
CAGAAATCGAAAACAGCTTGGAATTTGACAACCGGGTGTAAACTGTCTCCCGGGTCAAAAGCGCGGAAAGCCGCTCTGCTCAAGGCATTTGGTTGAACCGCCGGCAATGCCCCCTGTCGGCAACTCCATGCCCGCAACCCCCAGGAAGCGATGATCGGTTTTTCAGCATCCCCCGGACCAAACAAGTCATCTCATGACGTAGGAACCTGCATGCGCCGGTTCACTTCATTTCGCAGTTCCATCATCACCCTGACCGTCCTGGCCGCGACTGTGCCGTCGCTCTCCCGCGCGGAGGACGCCTCGCCACTCCGTCCCGAACCGACCACAGCTCCTTCCAATATCGTGATTGGTTTCGTTGGCGGATTCGTGAACCATGACAATCCTTACCACGGCCCAGTTCGGCTGGCACAGCAGATTCAACGAACTGTCCCCAAAGACACCTATGTCCGGGTTTTCGAAAACCGTCGCCGGAAACAGGCCTACGACGCTGTCGTCCGCCTGCTCGACACCAATCGCGATGGCATTCTCTCTGCCGAGGAAAAAGCACGCGCCCGCATCATCCTGTTCGGCCACAGTTGGGGAGCCTCCGCAGCCGTGGCGCTGGCTCGCGACCTGCGGCGGCAAGGCGTACCGGTGCTGCTGACGGTGCAGGTGGATAGCGTTGCCAAAGTGTGGCAAAACGATGCCGTCATCCCCGATAACGTCGCCGAGGCTGTGAACTTTTATCAACCCCACGGCATTATCCACGGACGAACACAGATCACTGCCGCCGATCCCGCGAGAACTCAGATCCTTGGAAACTACCTCGTGGATTACAAGAAGAACCCGGTCCAGTGCCGCGGACTTTCCTGGGCAGACCGTTTCTTCACCCCCGACCACATGCAAAGCGAATGCGATCCGCACCTCTGGTCGCAGATTGAAACCATGGTGCGCCAGCGGCTGGCCTCTACCTACACTTCTTCCGCCTCCGCGTCAACCGTTTCCACCGCTGTCCAGCAGCAACACTAGCCAGAACATTTCGGAAGCAGAATGTTATCAATAAGCCGAGTCGGGCCGACGAATGCCGCGACCGCGACCAGCGCGCCGCCGGCGAGGTTCTTGACCGGATCCAGGCTGTCAGCATCTACGATCTCGAAATAGTCCAGCCGGACTGATTTTTCTCCTGCAACTTCTTCCCGGCCCGCAGCCACCAGTTTTTCCGCGCTGCGTTCGCCGCCTTCCCAGGATTTCAGAACCCGCGTGAGAGACCGGTGCAACACCAGAGCCTGTCTTCTCTGCGCCGGATCAAGATAAGCGTTCCTCGAACTCATAGCCAGCCCATCCGCCTCGCGGACAATCGGGCGAGCAACAATTTCCGCCGGAAAGTTCAGATCGCGCACCATGCGGCGAACAATCGCCACTTGCGCCGCGTCCTTCTGCCCGAAAAAGGCTGCATCCGGCTCGACAATGTGGAACAGCTTGGCCACCACAGTGGTGACACCGCGAAAATGCCCCGGCCGCGAACGCCCGTCCAGCTTACCGCTAAGCTCTTCCACCGTAACCCAGGTCACCGCCCCCGCTGGATACATTTCCTCGACCGACGGAGCAAACAGCAATTCCACCCCTTCTTTTTCCAACAGGTCGCGATCGTGTCCAAAGTCCCGCGGATATTTCGACAGGTCCTCGTTGGGCCCAAACTGCGTGGGGTTCACAAAAATCGATGCCGCCACAATATCGCAAGATGCCTTCGCCGCCCTCACCAGAGACAGGTGCCCCTCATGTAGCGCTCCCATGGTCGGCACGAATCCCAATCGCTTGCCGCGTCGCGTCGCCCGACAAGCGGCTCGCATATCTTCGATGGTGTTGCAGATTCTCATTGCGGATTTCCCATCGCGTGGAAGGTTGTTAGTGGTTTCAGGGGGCAGTAATCCAATTGATCGCAACCCGCGCGCCCTCAAGGTCGCCTGCGACAATGCCGCGGCTTCGCCGAATCGCAATCTTATCAGCCTCGGAAGCACTGGGTTTCTCATCCACCAGGATCGCCACTGCCCGCCCGTAAGGCCATGCGGATGCAGGCAACCGCGCCAGCGCGTTCAGAACTTCCTCCGGCTTCAGAATCTGTTCTTCGTTGGCAGTCACGCTGGTGAGCAGGCCAACCGCGTCCGTGCGAATCACCAGATAGGGATTGCCCCAATGCTTGTTCGATTGCTGGGATAGAGATGAAGACGGGTACTTCGCCGGATCGGCGGCCGGGATGGCCTGCAGCAGTGTCGCCGCGTCCGGCGGCGGTGGCGCGTCCTGCCGTGAGCAAGCCGGAAGCGCCACACTCATCATCACATCAAATACGAGAGCGAATACCAAGCCGGCTGGCAGGCGACGCCAGGCTGCGGAAAAACTCACCGCACCACCGCGGGAACATCCGTCTTCACCGCCCACACCAAAGCCACCACCCATCCAATCATCGTCCAGCCTAGAAACAAGTTCAGCAGCAGAATCGCAGCCGTGTCCCGCTTGCTGCGGGCAAGGGCAAGGATCGAAGGCAGAAAATACATGACGAACCCAAAACCAAGAAACGGCAGGAAAAACGCAGGCAAGAAGTGCACCATAGCAACCTCCCACAACATTAGCCTAGCACCAACACTGAGATCGAGTCATCACCAGCGAGGCGCCGAGAAAACCAGATTCTGACGGCCGCGTCGAGATCAAACAGTACACCCTAGCCTCATGTCTTCTCCGTGCCTCTGTGTCGGAGCCTGCTCTGAGCGACGCCGAAGAGGGTTAACCCTCCCTACCGCCGCATAGCTCGTTTCCGCGCCAGCACCGCGTCCAGCCCGGCCTTGGTTTCCCGAGGCAGATGATAAGACTCTTCATCCGACGGATACTGCAGTGCCTTCACATCGTCCCGAAAAGCCCGCACAGCGTCGCTGATCAGCGCAGCTGCGTCTCCGTAGCGGCGCACAAACTTCGCCGGAGGCGCAAACGTCAGGTTGAGCAGGTCGTGAAATACCAGCACCTGGCCATCGCACTCCGGACCAGCGCCAATCCCGATCGTCGGCGTACCCACCTCCGCCGTAATCATCCCCGCCACCTCGCGTGGAATCCCTTCCAGCACAATGCAAGCCACTCCTGCCTGGTCGAGTGCCAGGGCGTCACGCATGAGTTGTTCAACGCCGCTCAGGTCTTTGCCCTGCACTTTGTAACCGCCCATCACGTTCACCGACTGCGGAGTCAATCCAATGTGTCCCGCCACCGGAATTTCGGCGTCGATGATGCGGCGAATCAGGTCGGCGCGCTTCTCTCCACCTTCGACTTTCACCACTTCCGCACCGCCCTCTTTCACAAAGCGCGTGGCGTTGCGTAGCGCGTCGTTGGGGTCAACCTGATAAGACCCGTAAGGCATGTCGGCCAGCAACAGCGCATGCTTCACACCCCGCCGCACCGCCTTCACATGATGCAGCATCTCGTCCATGGTGACCGAGAGCGTGTTGTCATAGCCGAGAATGGTTTGGGCCAGCGAGTCGCCCACCAGAATCATCTCAATGCCGGCTTCATCCACAAGGCGCGCTGTTGCGTAATCGTAAGCAGTGAGGCAGGTGATCGGTTCGCGGTGGAGTTTTTGTTCCCGCAGAGAAGCGGTAGTGATTTTCTGGCCTGCTTTGTCAGCAGCAGGTTTGTCAGGACTAGCTTTATCAGGACGACGTTCGTCGCGACCAGAAAAGCCGGGATGCCCGCCCATCGGGGTGAGACTCATTATGTCCTCCAGTGCCCCTCCGGCTCGGCCGGATAGAGTCTGTTAAGCATCTTTGTGGATGCTGGTTTATTGTAGCCCTTTACGAGCAGCGGTGACCAGTCGTTGGTAATCGGTCCACGACCCCGCACTTAAACATATTGAATTCAGATGGTTACACGATTTTCAGTTCCTAATAGACTGAGATCAAACTAGGTGGATCGGCTACGCCCCAACCGCTTCCTGCCCACCCAGCGGCAAGAAGTATTGCGTACCCTTGATCGGCTCCGTCACCTTGCGCAGCAGCTCCTGCAAGTCCTCGTTGCGGTCGACAAAATCAATGTCCGAAGTATTCACTATCAACAGATCCGACAACGTGTAGTGAAAAAAGAAGTGCTCATACGCCTTGACCACTTCCTCCAGATACTCGTCGCTGACCGCCCGCTCCCCGGGCGCATTCTTTTTCCTCAGCCTCTTCTTCAGAACCTCAGGCGTGGCCTGCAAGTAGATGACAAGGTCCGGCGTAGGCAACTGCTCGCGAAAGTGATTGTAATAGCGGTTGTAGGTATCAAGTTCCTGGTCGGTAAGGTTAAGGCAGGCGAATAGTTTGTCTTTCTCGATGATATAGTCGGCAACCACTGTCTTCTGCGACCGCGGGCCCAGATCGAGCGCCTGGAGCTGTTCGAAGCGCCGCACCAGAAAGGCAAACTGCGCTTGAAACGCCGCGCCCCGCTCGCCCTCATAAAAAGCGCCAAGAAAAGGATTCGACTCCGGCTCCATCACACGCTGCGCATTCAGGCGCTCCGCTAGAATGCGGGCCAGCGTGCTTTTGCCAACTCGGATCGGACCTTCCACTGCAATGTAACGGGGCAGCTCGAAAAGATTAGCCATGGGCTCGCAATAATTCGGAAGTTGCAGGATAGCTCGGATGGAGCCGAGTGGCAATTGAGGGAAGAGTTAATAGCAGAGATTGTGCAATTGAGTAATTTAATGATTGCCCAATTTCAACTCATGTGGTGACAGCCGCCTCGGCTGCCTGCCCTGAGCGAAACCGAAGGGTCCCGGCAGAGCGAAGCTCGCTGGCCCTCACCTTGCACTCGCAAGCGGAAAAGCCCAGCGCGCAGGAAATCCAATCCCCGATCACCCAATCACTCAATTACTCAATGCAATACAATCCCTGCATGCTCGCTCTGGCCCTGACCGGCGTCGCCTCCGCCGCAGCCGCTATCACCGTCGGCTACCAATCCATGGCCCCGACAGGACAATGGTATGGACAAACTCTCACCGGACTCCCACATGGCTCTCGCCAGATCGCCCTCACCTACGACGACGGGCCCAACCACCCCCACACCCTGCGCCTGCTCGAGATCCTCGCCAAACATGGCGTTCACGCGACTTTTTTCCTCATCGGAAGCCACGTACAGCAGCGTCCCGAGATCGCCCGCGAAATTGCCCAGGCTGGCCACGTCGTCGGCAACCACACCTTCACGCACCCATTGCTAATCTTCAAAAGCAAAGCCGAAATTCGCCAGGAACTCTCCCAATGCCGCTCCGCATTACAAGATGCGATCGGCCAGCATTCCAATCTCTTCCGCCCGCCCTTTGGCGGACGCCGCCCCGCCGTCCTGCGCGTCGCCCGCAACCTGGGCTTCGAACCAGTCATGTGGAATGTAACCGGTTACGACTGGAACGCACCGCCAGCGGCGGCGATCGAGCGCAAGGTGGCAAAACAGATTCGCGGCGGCGACGTGATCCTGCTCCATGATGGAGGTCATAAGCAAATGGGCGCCGACCGTTCCCAAACGGTAATCGCCACCGATCATCTGATCGCTCGCTATAAATCAGAAGGATACGGGTTTGTAACAATTCCGCAGATGATGGATAAGCTTGCCGTCAGCTAGAGTATTTGGAATTTCTCTGTGTCAGCCCTGCCCTGTTCTGCCGAAGCCCCGAGCGAAGCCGAGGCAGCCGAAGCGTAGTGAAATTGCCTCTCATCCCTTGCCCTTGACCGCTGCAAACCCCTGCTTCGCTGCCGCAATCGTCTGCTGAATATCCTCCGCCGTGTGCGTCGCGCTCAAGAATGCCGCCTCATACTGTGACGCTGGCAGATAAACTCCGCGGTCAAGCATAGCGTGGAAAAACTTGGCAAATGCCCCGGTATCCGATTTCGATGCTGAATCCCAATCCGTCACCGGCCCCGGCGTGAAGAACCAGGTAAACATCGACCCCACGTGGTTGTAGCACAGCGGCACGCCCGCATCTTTGGCAGCCGAAGCAACACCCTCTACAAGCTCTCCACTCAACTTCTCCAGCCGCGGATAAATCTCCTGCTTCTCATCGCGCAGATGCTTCAACATCGCGCACCCCGCTGCCATCGCCAGCGGATTACCGGAGAGCGTCCCCGCCTGATACATCGGCCCCAGCGGCGCCACCAGATTCATTATCTCGTCTGAACCACCATACGCCCCCACCGGCAAGCCTCCGCCAATGATCTTGCCCAGCGTCGTAAGGTCAGGACGAATGTTGTAAAGTTCCTGTGCTCCCCCGAACGACACGCGAAATCCCGTCATCACCTCATCAAAAATAAGCACCGACCTCTCGCGCTCCGTAATCATTCGCAAAGCCACCAGATAATCATCCGCGCTTGGAACACACCCCATGTTTCCCACCACCGGCTCTACAATCACGCAGGCAATCTGATGCTTGAATTTCTGGAAGGCATATTCCACGGGCTTGATATCGTTGAAGGGCAGAGCCAGTGTGAATTGGATAAACTCCTCCGGCACCCCCGCCGATCCCGGAATGCCCAGCGTTGCCACACCCGAACCCGCCTTCACCAGCAGGGAATCGGAATGCCCGTGGTAGCACCCCTCGAATTTCACAATGTATTTGCGCTTGGTATAGGCCCGCGCCAAACGGATGGCTGACATCGTGGCTTCAGTTCCGGAACTTACAAAGCGAACCTTCTGCATCGATGGCACCGCCCCCAGCACCATTTCCGCAAGGTCGGCCTCGGAAGGCGTCGAGGCCCCAAAACTCGTGCCATTGCACGCGGCTCCCACAATCGCGTCGAGCACGTCTGGCGCGGCATGCCCCAGAATCAGCGGCCCCCAGGACCCGACGTAGTCGATGAATTCATTCTCGTCTGCATCCCAGATGTGCGAGCCCTTTCCTCGCACGACAAACCGCGGATCCCCGCCCACCGACCCAAACGCGCGCACCGGCGAGTTCACTCCGCCCGGAATCATCTTCTCCGCACGTTGCTGCAACCGGCGTGACTGCTCGACTTTTCTGGACGTCGTAGACGGCATCAAGTATCCAGGAGGAGAACGAAAT
>DATHMS010000090.1:0-20306 GCA_035486795.1 Candidatus Sulfotelmatobacter sp.
GCCCTGGCGCGGCAGGCCGACTCCCGCGATCACCAGAAAAAGATTTGGGCCCTGTGGGCGCTCGGCTTGCTCGGCAACCGCGGGGTTGAGCCCGAGCGTGTGGTCCAGGTGCTGGCCGCACACCTGAAAGATTCCGGTAAAGACAAAAGTAAAGAAAAGGAAGAAGACTCACGCCGCTGGGCCGTCGAAGGCCTTGCTCTGGTAGGAACGACGCCCACCATCGCGCCCCTGCTCGAAGCCATGCGCAGTGATCCTTCTCCGATGGTGCGCGAGCACGCCGCCTGCAGCCTGGCCCAATCCGGCATGTTGAGCCGCCAGCAGCGCCTTATGGCCGTGCCCCAACTGATCGACTACTCAGCAGATCCCGCCCTCGACGCTCAAACGCGCGCCTGGGCGTTCCAGGCCCTGGCCGATATCACCCAGCAACACCTGCCCAACGATTCCGCGGCCTGGCGAAACTGGTACCAAACCCGCGGCAACTGATTCTCAACCCTGCATCAAGTCTTTCCCACCAGTTTGTCCAGTCCGTACCGACTGTGGCATCCTGCGCTATCGCCATGACTGCCCCAACCGTCCACGCCGGCGACAAAGAGGTTTTTCTCCTCTCCAAGCATCGACTGGAGGGCTTATCCGATGCCCTCTTCGCTATCGTCATGACCCTGCTCGTGCTGGATCTGAAAGTTCCGGACCTCGGCCACGACGTAACCGCGCGTCAGTTGTTCCACGCCCTGGGATCGATGTGGCGGGTTTACTTCAGCTTGTTCGTGACTTTTGCGCTCTCTTCGGTCTTCTGGATGTTTCAGCAAACCGTGTTTCGAGCGATGCGCAAACTCGACCGCGCCGGCACTCTCCTCAGCTTGCTCACGCTCTTATTCGTGTCGCTGTTGCCGTTTTCTGCGGCAATCCTCGCCCGCTATCTGAACTCCGCCGGCCGAGCCGCCCAGCCAATCTATTTTGCCAACCAGTTTGCCATCGCCGGGCTTCTCGCTCTGCTGTGGCGGCGCACCGTGCGTTGCGGAAACCTGGAGGAAATCGACCTCGCCACACAGGCGCGCTTCAGCGTACGCATCTACTCGTTGGCTCTTGCCTGCTTTGCCGCCGTGCTCATCAGCGTCTTCAACAGCGCATACGCATTCTTCGGTTTCGCCTTCGTGATGTTTCTCGGTCGTATGTACCAGAAGAAAGTTCTGCACCTCTGACCAAGTTCCTCCCCGTCGGCGGCCAGTCGAGCACCGGAAGGTCCTTGCTGACCACAGACCACTGACCACTAGCCACTGTTCGTCACTCTGCCATCTTCGCGATGTGCAGATCGAAACCGGTCTTGGGCAACAGTGATGTCAACGCGAATGCCTTGAATCCATCGCCGTTAGCTTCGGTGTGACGGTAGACGCCAGGTTCGATCTCGATCGTTTCTCTCCGTCCCTCCGTGTCCGCGAGAAATGCCTCCGCTTGTGCCGAACTCACTTCTCCACCTTTCGCGCGGCTCACCACTGCCTCTGACGCATAGGAGCGCACCAGCTTCGGCCAGTATCGTTCCAGCAGGTCCGTACTGGCGAAGACATCGGCCCAAATGATGCGTCCATTCACGGCGACCACCACGCCCACGGCCTTGCGGTCGCGCAGTTGTTTGATCAGACTTTCATAGTTCTGTTGGATGGGTGCGGCAATCTCATCCACTTTCTCCTTCACATCTTTGTTCTCCATCACCCGGGCGTACGAACTGGTGGATTGGATCTCCCGTGTGCTCGCGGGCGCTGCCGCAGTTACCTCGACCGCCACCGACTGCTGTTGCTTCTTCACTTCCGCCCAAACCTCGGCTTGATCTTTATCGCCCATAGCTTTGGCGCGGACCGAGGGCTGGGCCATGAGCGTGCCACTCGCTGCTCCGCCGATCGCGCCTCCGTACGTCGCTCCCGAAGCGCCGAAGTGTTCGCTGCTAGCAACCCACCGTCCAGGCTCCACGCAGAACACGCTAAGATCCACAGGATCGCTCTCGGCCGGCACAATGCGATCCTTCCCGATCACGCGGTCCTGCTTGCCTCCGGTAACAATCTCGCCCGCCAACAGCAGCAGCGGACGCTTCGCATTGTTGATCAACACCAGCCGATTCACTTCGGCGTTCTGCATTTGCACTGCGGGCGCGGGCCGCCGTCGCATCAGCCCGTGAACATTTCCATATTCCGTTACCACCACTTCTCCGGATCGCAACCCTTCATCCAGTGTGAGAAACTCGCCCGTAGCGTAAGACCTGGCTGCAACCACCGGAAACACCGTCAAACTTCCATGCCGGATCGGCTCCAGCACCTTGTAACCGGAAGCCGAAGGCTCCTCCCCAGCACGAACCGGCCGCAGATCCAGGCAAACCATTCCGGCCACCACTACCAATGCAATCACCGCCACAAAGAATCTTGGACGCATAACTCCCCCTCGTTGGCGAGCGGGCGCGTCCCGGTCCCAGGAGGCCGAAATACCAGACTCGGGGCGCGCCAGCAGGCCGAACCGCCCATCTCGACCGCGTCCCAAGAACGAAAAAGAAGTTAGGCCTTGCGGCCAAAATTAATCTTTCAAGCGTCTAATGTATTGGTAGCATCGGGTTCAGCAGTCGTTCGTGCTCACTGTTTCTTCTCCTAAATGCGCGCCACCAAACCGATCTCCGCTGCGGTGCAGTCGGCAGTCGCCGACCTTCTGGCCGAGCTGCTTGAAAAAAGTGGCTGCGAGAAAATCGGACTCGCCCGTGAATCTCTCGCCGCAGTTCTCTGCGAAGTGGCCACGAAGTATCTGCCTGCAAGCGCGACCCATGCGGATGCCCGCAGTTTTCTCCTGACCTTGCGCATCGACGAACTCACGCTAGCCCAAGCCTGCGCCGCCGGAAACAATTCCGCGTGGGAAATCTTTCTTACCCGTTACCGCGAAAAGCTCTATCAGTCGGCGCTGCGCATCGCTCGCGAAGATTCGGCCGCCCGCGACCTCGCTGACAGTCTTTACGCCGAGCTCTACGGCACCACCCTCCGCGATGGCCAACGCACCTCGAAGCTCGCTTCCTTCACCGGCCGCGGATCGCTCGAAGGCTGGCTCCGCACCGTCCTGGCACAAGAGTTTGTGAATCGCTACCGCCGCACCAAACGCCTGGTCAGCCTCGACGAAGAGAACGAAGATGGCGCGCAGTTCGCCGCTCCTCAGCCCGAGCCATTCCCTTCCGCCGACTCGCGCCTCGAATCCGCCACCGACGCGGCCCTGGCCGCGCTTGATCCCGAAGATCGCATGGTCCTGGCGGCGTATTATCTCGATGGACGCACCCTGGCTGAAATTGCCCGCATGCTCGGTGTGCACGAGTCCACCATTAGCCGCAAGGTCGACAAGCTCGCCAAGTCGTTGCGCAAGAAAATCCTCGCCGGCTTGGTGCAGCAAGGCATGGCCCGCCGCCAGGCCGAAGAAGCGTTGCAAGTCGACGTGCGCGACCTGCAAGTGGACATTCGCCGCAGTCTGGCGCAAGATTCCCCGGCAGCAACGTTCTCTGAGAAGACAGTGGAGGCAAAGACAAAGACAAAGACCCGTGCAGGCCCCGCTGTAAGGCAGTAGTGTCGAAAGCACAGTTTTGAAGGGGCGCGGCTTTAAGCCGCGCCGTTACCAGTTAGCCGGAATGCGGGATTGAGCCGCTGAGTATCTTTTACGCAGTTTTGAAGGTTTGCAACCTGCAAATGCAAAGCGTTCCCAAAATCGTGGTAAAGCGGTTGCAGTCGCCAACGGCAGCAGACCCGCATCCTGATGCCGATCTGCTCACCGCTTTTGCTGAACGGTCGCTAGCCGTTCCCGAGCGAGACCACATCCTCCAGCACCTCGCTCGCTGTGGCGATTGCAGGGCAGTCGTCTCACTAGCCCTTCCCCCGCAAGTCGGGTCACTGCCATTGGCAGGTACTAGCGTGAATTGGTTCGGGGCGAATTGGTTCCGCTCGACGCCTCTTCGCCGATCAGCCTTGCGCTGGGCCGCGGTAGCGGCGGGAGTGGTACTGATCGCTTTGATTGGAATCCTGCAAACCCGCCGCCAGCGCTCCAGCGAGCTGGCTGTGAATGTTTTCGAAGGAAAGCAAGCAACAACCGCTCCAGCCCAGAGCTCCCCGCCCGCTTCGCACATGGATGTTCCGCAAACCCGATTGCAGGGAGACCAGGCGGCCATTCCCCGCGCTCAATCCGCGTTGGCCGAGAAGAAAGCTGCTCGACCGGAAGGCGCAATCTCCCAGCCGCGCGCAAATTCAGCAGCCGCGACCGGCGGACCTCTTGGTGGCGCTGCAATTGGTTCTGTTGCCAGCGGCACCCTGAATGTTGGGCGCAACCGCAACTTTGCTTTTGACTCGAGCCGCCAGAACCGGCGGTCCGCGAGGGCTCCCGGGCCGAACCCAGCGCCCGCCCCGAAGACATCCGTGATCGCTGGCTCTTCGCAAGCGATCGAAGTACAAACCGAGAATGCTCTAGTCGCGACGCAACCCACCGCTCCAGGCCAGATTCAAGACCAAGTCATTCAAAATGAATCTTCAGAGCCGATGCAGTCCTCGGCCGACCGGGTCGGCAAAGCCAAACCCGCCTTAGCGCAAGCTTCTCCTGCCTTGCCAGCCCCTTCGCCATACACCGATTCCACGCTCATGAAAGGCGGAGCCGCGGTACGCTGGACCATCAGCGCCGGCGGCGTGCTCCAGCGCTCTCCCGACGGTGGCCAGACCTGGCTGGATGTGAACATCGCATCAGATGATTTAATGCGTGATCGGCGCGCGAAAACCCAGATGGCGACGGTCGAAGTCCAGGCGGAATTGCCCTCCGAAGCGCAATCGCAACCGCAGCCCGACGCAAAAAAGCAAGCGAAGTTCAAGAATAACGAGAAGCAACCGGCGCCCGCCGCGCCCGTAGTCTTCCGGGCCCTTTCCGTATCTGCCAATGCCGACGAAGTTTGGGCCGGAGGTTCGACTGGAGCGCTGTATCACACCCTGGATGGCGGCAACAGCTGGACCCGTGTAGTGCCTTCCGCCACCGGCATCAGCCTCACCGGCGACATTCTCAGTATTCAGTTCTCTGACTCACAGAACGGAACCGTGACCACCTCGAGCACCGAGGTCTGGACCACTCTCGACGACGGCCAAACCTGGCACAAGCAACCATAGTTCCGGTCATCCATGTTCAGGCTTCTGCGATGCCGATTCAGCACCGCTTCCAAAACGGCCAACACTCGATTACCAAAGTGACGTTTACACTGAATCTGCCCTTCAATAACATCCAGTTTGTGGTTTGGCAGTTCTGGGGGAGGGCTGCCGAGGCGTCCTGAACTGTGAAGTTCGGGGCGCTTTTTTTGCCTTTTTGCTTCCCTGGAGACTAATGTGGGACAGCCGACCTGGGCTGTCCGCCGGGCAAAGCCCGGCATCTCCCGATCCTTGGCCAGACGCTCGCTTCCACCCCCGCTGCTATCCCAAGTCACTACTTCGAACATCCCGAACAATACCCGCCAATCTCCAGCCGCGACACTACAATCCGGAACCGGCAGTCTTTTTCCACCTGCCCCTTCAGCTTCTCGAAAATATCGCTTACAAACTCCGTAATCTTGCCGCAGCGCAGGCAGGCCATATGGATGTGGTCCCGGTTCAGCTTGCGCTCGTAGTAGTGTCCCTCACCGTGGATGTGCATCAGGTCGAGCTCGTCAATCAGGCCCTGCCGCTTGAGTAGCTTCAGCGTGCGGTAAACCGTGCTGCGATCCACGCTCGCATCCAGCTTCTGTGCTTTGCGCAAAAGCTGCGCCGCATCCAGGTGTTTGGTCGCAGTTTCCATCACCTGCAGAATGGCGCGGCGCTGTCCTGTCATCCGGATTCCCCGGTCGGCTAACTGGGACTGCAGCCGGCCCGGGATCTCAGTTTGTGGTAATGGCATTAGCCCTCCTGATGCCGTCGCAACTGGTCGCAACCCCGCTGCGACGAATTCTTTCACCCAAGCTTGACGGAATGCGGGGACATCCCTCAGACTCAATACTGCCGTTTAGATGCGACTCGATTGCAACTAGCTTAACTCCGGATTCTTCCCTCATGACCCAGAAGGTTCACAACCGAGAACTAATATTAGTCCTAGATGCGACCGATTCGCAACTGTATGTTTCGCAGCCCAACCCGACCCCTACCTCCCGGACCGCATGCGTAAGTTCCATACAAAGCCCTGCCACCCACGCTCTGCACTGCCTCTGCCTCTTCCTTTCTCTCGTAACGGTTGCTTGGGCCGGCGTCGGCGGCAGCATCTCCGGCACAATCAAAGACCCCTCCGGTGCGGCCATAGCCAGGGCGTCCGTCACCTTGATCAACACCGGTACAGGCATCCGGCAATCCACCACCACCGACGACAGCGGCACCTACGCATTCCCTGTTCTTCCCGTCGGCAATTATGTTCTCGAACTGAACCAGCCCGGCTTCAGACCCTACCGCCGCAATGGGATCGCCCTCGATACCAGCAGCGCCCTTCTGCTGGATGTTGTCCTGCAAGTGGGCCCATGGATTGACGTCATCACGGTCAGCGACTCCGCCGCTCACCTCGAGACTGCCAGCAGCCAGATGGGCGAAGTCATCAACAGCGATCAGATGAGCGCTGTTCCTCTGGACGGCCGCAGCTATACCGATCTCCTCTCGATTCAGGCCGGAGTCGCTCCTGCTACCTCCATCACCTCCAGCACCGTGCAGGACGTGGGCGCCAGCGCGCTCTCACCCTCCGGCGATCTCAATCCTGGCACCATTTCTATCCACGGCCAGCGCGAGTTCGCCAACGCCTTCATAGTCAATGGCAGCGACTCCGAAGAAGATGTGAACATGGGCACTGCAATCATTCCTGACCTCGATTCCATCGCAGAATTTCGCATCCTTACCAGCAATTTTGACGCGGAGTATGGCGAGTTCAGCGGAGGCCAGATCACCGTCATCACCAAGTCAGGCGGTAACGCATTCCATGGCGACCTTTTCGAGTTCCTCAGAAACACTGACTTGGACGCCCGCAATTACTTTTCCCCCACCCGAGGCACTTTCATTCAAAATCAGTTCGGCGGAACTTTCGGCGGCCCCATCCGTCGAAACAAAATCTTCTTCTTCTCCGACTATCAGGGAACGCGCCAGCGCCAGGGGGTCGATACCGGCCTGATTCCAGTGCCTTCCACCGCAGACCGCAGCGGAGATCTATCCGATCTGGCCAGTTCCTTCTACAGCACGCAAGTCGTGAACGGGCAAACCGTTATAATGCCCACGGTAGTAAGCGGTCCCGGTTGGGCCGATACCCTTTCGCAGTCGGAGAGGCTCGGCTACAAGATTTACGCTGGTGAGCCTTACTATTTTCCCGGCTGCACGAGCACAAATTATTCTCCCGGAAGCACCACGGCCTGTGTTCTTCCAACGCTCCAAATCCCAACCAAGGCTTGGTCGGTACCCGCGCAAAATCTATTGCAGTACATCCCGGCGCCGAATGCTTCCGGCACTCAATTTGCAACCTCCTCTCAAAACCAGGCGCTTCGGGACGATAAAGGATCCCTGCGCCTCGACGCCAACACCGGCTGGGGCCTGATCTCCGGCTATTACTTCCTCGACGATTATTCGCTCAACAACCCGTACCCAGTCGCGCAAGGCGGAGCCAGCGTCCCAGGTTTCAACGCGCTGTATCTGGGCAGGGCGCAACTATTCAGCGTGGGGGACACGAAAACGCTGAACCCCACCTCGGTCAACGAGGTCCACTTCAGTTATCTCC
Organism: Candidatus Sulfotelmatobacter sp.; assembly: GCA_035486795.1. GTDB lineage: Bacteria > Acidobacteriota > Terriglobia > Terriglobales > Acidobacteriaceae > Sulfotelmatobacter. Next base: position 7,750 of record DATHMS010000090.1, read on the forward strand.
GCGCCTTCAATGACCTCGGAAAGCCGCAAGGCGGTCTCGGAGTCAGCTTGGTATCGCAGGGTTTCGTCACATCCACAGGAGCACCCAGCATCGTCGCGCTCGCCCCTCAAAACGAAGGAGTCGAAAACCTCGTCTTCAACAATTTCTCCACCGGCACCAACACCAACGAATTGAAGCAGGCGAACAATACCTTCCAGTGGCTTGACAATTTCTCCAAGGTTGTAGGACGCCACACCATGAAGTTCGGCGGCGAGTTCCACTACGATCAGGTCAACGTCAATCCCATCGCCCAGTTCAACGGCAACTTCCTATTTACCGGAAGCGAGACCGGCCTCGACTTCGCCGATTTCCTGCTGGGGATACCCAGTCAATACAACCAGAGCCAGCTGAATCCTTTTTACGGCCGCAACAAGTACACCGGCATCTTCGCGCAGGATAGTTGGCGCCTGAAACCCAACCTCACTCTCAATCTTGGCCTGCGCTTGGACCGCATCGAGCCCTGGTATGAAAAGTACAATCAGATTTCAACCACCGAACCCGGCAAGCAGTCCGTAGTTTTTCCAGGCGCGCCCGCAGGAATCTTGTACCCGACCGATCCCGGAGTCCGGCGCACCCTCGCCCCCCCCGGCGACGAATTTTCGCCGCGCCTCGGCCTCGCTTATTCGCCCGACGTATCCGCCGGCACTTTCCTCGGCAAGGTCTTGGGCGGTCCCGGCAAAACCAGTCTTCGCGCCGGTTTCGGAATGTATTACACCTCTATCGAGGCACTTACCATCGGAGTCCTCGCGGCCAACGCTCCCTACGGCACCACCTACAGCAGTCCCGCTCCGCCGTTGTTTTCGAATCCGTTCGTCACCGCTTCGACGGGGAACCGCCTCGGCCAGTATTTCCCTTTCACGTTTGCTCCATTGAACTCTTCCAGCAGCCATCCCGATTCCAGCCTCGACTGGTCGCAGTACATCCCCATCAGCGGAATTCCCGCCTACCCCGTCAGCAACCGCATTCCTTACTCCGAGCAATACATGTTCTCGATCGAGCGCCAGCTCGCGAACAGCACTGTGTTCAGCGCCAGCTATGTGGGCAATCAGTCTCATCGCCTTCTGGTTCTGGTGGAATCGAACCCCGGCAATCCCGCGCTGTGCCTCAGCCTGCCGGGCTGCGGACCTTTTAAAGAAACGGAAAGTGGAACCCGCGGACCCCTGGGTTCAAATTTCGGCAGCGATACCAACCAGTCCTCGATCGGCAACTCCAACTACAACGCTCTCGAACTCAGCCTGCGCCACACTAGTAAGCGGTTGCAATTGTTCGCCAGCTACACCTACAGCAAATCCATCGATCAATCCTCGAATGTCGGCGAAGAGGTTAACCCCGTTGATCCCGCGCTTAGCCGCGCTTTGTCTGCCTTCGATGTGAAGCACAATTTCGTAGTGAGCTATGCCTACGAGCTTCCCTTCGAGTATCTGTTCGGCAGTTCCAACCGCTGGACCAAGGGTTGGACCATCTCCGGCATCACCCACTTCAGCAGCGGCTTCCCCGTGACCCTGCTCAACTACGGCGACAATTCCTTGCTGGGAGCCGAACCCAACGGCATCAACAATTATGGCGTCGACGAACCGCAATACACTCCCGGTCCCCTCGAACTGAATCATAACCCTCGCAATGGACAACCCTATTTCAATACCAGCCTCTTCGGATGTAGCTCTGCCGGATGCAGTCCCCAGCCCCTAGGAGAGCCCGGCAACGCCAAGCGCCGCTTCTTTTACGGACCGGGCATCGACAACTACGACATGGCCCTGCTGAAAAGTGTTCCTCTCACTGAATCCAAGTCTCTGGAGTTCCGCTTCGAGGGGTTCAACCTGTTCAACCACGCCCAGTTCTACGGACCAGCATCCGTGAACGGCAATATCAACAGCTCGTCGTTCGGAGAGGTTGTCAGCGCGGCCCCAGCCCGTCTGATGCAGGCAGCGGTTAAGTTCATCTTCTAGAAGCTGATTTCCCGGTATAACCCCGCGCCCATCCCGGAGGTGCTCTACGCCCCTGCTCCTTTTTGCGACCTTCGCGCCGCCCCACGCATCGAATGTCAGTGTTACCATAATAGGTTGCCCCCGATTGGGGCAGGAATTTATAGAATCGTTTCTATTTAGATCGTCCGGGTCCCGGCCACGACTGCTCGTTGTTTCCGAAACATGGGAGCATCCGCCGAACAACGCGACGTTACAACGAGGAGAAAAAGATATGGCAGGCAATGGAATCGTCGAAGTCACTGACGCGAACTTCGACCAGGACGTTCTCAAATCAGACAAACCCGTGCTCGTGGACTTCTGGGCAACATGGTGCGGTCCCTGCCGCGCCATCGCTCCCATCGTCGAGGAGCTTGCCAAGGACTATCAGGGCAAGGTCAAAATCGGCAAGATGGACGTGGACTCCAACAGCGCCACTCCCATGCGCTACAGAATCACCGGCATCCCGACGCTGCTGGTATTCAAGGGCGGGCAAGTCGTCGAACAACTAGTCGGCGGCAACCGTTCCAAGGACTCCATCGCACAAGTCCTCGACAAGTACCTCGGCTAAGCGCTTTAGCCGTCAGCATTCAGCCTTAAGCTAACGACACCGCCCGGGATCAATCCCGGGCGGTCGTGTCTTCAAGCAGTTGAGCTACAATGCACGGCTATGCACCGCCATGGGCTGACGCGGCTTCTTAGCACTTCTGCGACGCTGCTCCTTGTTGTCGGCATTGCTCCGTTGCGCGCGCATGCCACCAGCGAAGTGGAGCAGCACCTCCGCGATCAGTACAACGGCAAGACCTTCGTCCTCCGCAACTTTTATCGCGGAGATCGCCTAAGCTACGATTCCGCAGGCTCACTGGTTCCCGATTCTGCCGTTTCAGGCGACTGGACCGTCGACGGGTTCACCCGCGTGATCTCGCTCGATCTGCATGGCCAGAGCTTGACCATCCAGGCAGAACGTCTCTCCCTGCTTAACAACGGTCAGGCTTTTCAGTTCGGGCAGCACTCCGAGAAGAGCAAGAAGAACGAGGAGAAGAAAGAAAGGAAGGCCGAGAAGGGGCAGGGGCTCCGCATCGATGTCGAGTTCGACGCGGCCGGGATCACCGCAGAGAAGGCTGACGCCGCGCTTTCTAAAGTTTTTCTGACTTCACAGGATCGCCTACCAGAGCTCGTGCCGGACTACTGGGCTTCTTGTGTCCGGGCGGCGTCGACCGGCAATGAGGGGCCGTACAGTGCTTGCACCTTTCCAGAGGAATTTTCGGCAATCCCCGGAGTTCGATTCCGGGTGGAGAAGGACTCTGAGCCCGAAGGGGCGCGCACCGCCGAAGGGAGAGCTTCCAACCCTGGAGTCAGCCGCACCGGCAGAGGCACGAGTCGGCCGACACCCATTTTCACTCCCGATCCACACTTTTCTGAGCAGGCTAGCCGTGCCAAGTATCACGGCACCGTGACCCTGTCAATTACGGTCGACGAAACGGGCATGGTTCGGAACATCCGAATCGTGGGACCTCTGGGCATGGGCCTTGATCAGAAGGCGGTGGATACGGTATCGAAGTGGCGTTTCAATCCCGCCAGAAGAGATGGTCAGCCCGTCGCCGTGGAGATGGCAGTTGAAGTCGACTTCCATCTGTACTGATCGAAGCCCGAAAGCCGAAGCCGAAGCCGAAGCCCGGCTAGTACTTCCTCAGCACCCCAATCACCCGCCCTTGCACTTCCACCGACGCTGCCGGCACCACAATCGGCTTCATAGTCGCGTTCGAAGGTTGTAGGCGGATGTTATCCCCTTCGCGGTAGAACCTCTTCAGCGTGGCGTCATCTCGATTCACCAGCGCGACGACGATGTCGCCATTGTGCGCTGTCTTCAACTTCTCCACCAGAACGTAGTCGCCGTCGAGGATGGCCTCATCCTGCATGGAATCGCCGCGCACTTCCAGCACAAACACATCTTTCGAGCGCACGAAGTCGGCAAGCGAGATGGTCTCAGGATTCTCGACAGCTTCAATGGGCTGGCCGGCGGCAATGCGCCCCACCAGCGGCAGGATCACGCCGGTATTCACGCTCATTGCCTGCTTGAGTCGTCCCTTGGGCGGCAGCAGGTCAATGGAGCGGCTGCGGTTGTAGTCGCGGGTGAGCAGCCCCTTTTTCTCCAGGTTCGTGATGTGCTTGTGCACTGTCGCTAGCGAGCTCAGGTCGAGCCCATCGCCGATCTCTTCAAACGACGGAGAATAGCCATGCTCCGCCACGAAGCGGGAGATGAAGTCATACACTTCGCGCTGCCTGCGTGTGATCGCCATGCGCGTATTGTTGGCGAATATAAGGCGAATGTCAAGCGGAATCAGCTTCTAGCTATTAGTCATCAGTTCGCCGTCGACCCTCGGAACCCTATTGCTTTGTGGCGTTGTCGAGGAAGCTGGCTATGTTGGCCTTCAGCTTCGCTAGGTCCTCTTCGTGGAGATACATCATGTGCCCGGCGTCGTAGTACTGGAGCTTGATATTTTTCTGCAGGTTTTCCGGCAACTCCAGGTGGTTCATGGTGTATTCGGTGGCGAGGAACGGTGTGGCCAGGTCATAGAGACCATTCTCCACTTCGATATGGAGGTTGGGATTGGTCACCATGGCTTCGACCAGATCCGGCTCGACGTTGGGGGCTCCGGGGAATCCATAGGTTCTGCCGTCTCCAGCGCGCTTCCAATCCCAAGCCCGGTTGGCGTCGGCGGACGAGGTGTTGTACGTGAGGTCCCTACCGAATTTCAGGTCTTCGCGGACGTAGCCGTTGAGGGCCGCGACAAAGGCTCCTTCGACCGCGGTACTTTGCGGATCATAATCGGCGTATTCGGCGAGCAAGTCAGGCGCCGGGCCGGAAAAGCGTGCGTCCAGCCGTCCCGTGGAAAGGTGGCGGCTGCGCTGGAGTTCCGCCATGAACTGAGGAAGGTTCACGCGCAGATCAGCTTTGATGAGGTAGTCTTCGCTGAGGCCGGTGAAGTGCGAGACCTTCTTCGCGATGTCCGCTTTATCGGCAGCGGAAAGGTTGGCGCCTTTCATCAGGGCTGCGGCATATTCGGTCGAGGCGAACTGCCGCGCCTCGACGAGGAAGGCAGTGACATCAGCGGGCTGGTCCTTCAACACTTTGTGGTAAGCCGCGGTGGCGGCGTAACTGGGAAGATAAAAGACGTAAGGCATGTCGTTGCCGGGCGGGAAAGAGATCGTCCCGAGATCGAGCACCGAGGAGATGAGGACGATGCCGTTGAAATACATTCCGTTATGGTTCTGCAAATAATCGCCGAGCGCTGCAGAGCGGAAGGTTCCGTAGCTTTCTCCGATAAGAAATTTGGGCGAGTTCCAGCGGCCGTTGCGGCTGATGTAGGTAGCGATGAACTGGGCCAGGGACTTGACGTCCTGATCGATGCCCCAGAAGTCTTTGTCCTTCGCTTTGCCGACAGCTTTGCTGAAGCCGGTGCCGACGGGATCGACGAACACTAGATCGGTCTTATCGAGAAGGCAGTTGACGTTGTCTACCAGCTTGAAGGGCGGCGGCGGCGTGGGGCCGGCGTCGGTGGTCAATACGCGGCGCGGGCCGAAAGCGCCCATGTGCAGCCAGATCGAAGAAGATCCCGGACCGCCGTTATATACGAATGAGATTGGGCGCTGGCTCATATCCTTGACGTCGCTGCGCGTATAGGCGATGGTGAAAATGCTGGCGGTGGGCTCGCCTTTGTCGTCCTTGATGAGAGTGGTGGATGCAGTCGCCTTGTAGGCGATGGTCTGCCCGCCAATCTTGATGGTGTGATCAGTGACGGACGATTCTTCCTTGGGAGCTGGGGGTTCTGGAGCGGGCTTGGCGTCGGCTGCCTTCGCATCTTTATCTGCCGGCTTCTCCGCGTCTTGGGCTGCGACTTGCAGCGATTGAGCGAGCACCAGCAGAACTGCCATCACCACAAAGACAACGGTCTTCTTCATCAGTTTTTCTCCCACGGAGCGAGCAGTCATTCAGTTTGTAATTCTCGCCGGACTCGTTTCTTGACCGGAGCAGCGCACAATTGTATACCGGCGGGGAAGGCACTCGCATAGGTTGTGGGAAGAGAACATCCGAAACCGAGGCAGGATCTCGAATGTCGGTGCCCTATGTATTTGTCTAGACCGGTGCCAAACGCTTTGAAACGGCCTTCAACCAGATACCAACTTGGCGTCAGACGTCAGTGGTGAACGCGCGCGAGTTGATCAAATGGATCGCTCCGATCCTTTGACCCCGAAGAATCGATTTCCACACCCCGCTGTGACGTCTAACCTTGCGCCACACCTCAAATCAGCTCATCATGATCGAGGCGAAGGCAGTATAGGCAAGTCTCACAACAACGACCCTAAGCCGTTTGTTGTCAAGATTTTGACCTCTAAACCGTCTGCAATCAAGATTTTGCACACACTTTTTGCGAACCCCGCGCCCAGCAAGCTATTGCAAGGGCAGGGGGAGGGGGGGTACCTCCAAAGTCGATCCTTTTTCTCATTCTGTTCCGTCCCCTCAGACGATCGTTGGGAAGTTTTTCCCCCGGAGAAATCCACAAGCCCATATTGGTTTCTCCCATTCGATCTTGGACTTCTACTCAAGGACTTTTTGAGGTAGGCTTAGCCGATTGGCAAGGAGGACTCTATGGCACAAAACGCTCCGGTTGACGTGGTGAGGCAGGCTTCGACGGTTTCGATTTTGTGGGGAGTTTTGCTGATTGTGTTTGGCATGGTGGCGGTGTGTTTGCCACTGCTGGCCGCAGTGGCGGTTAATGCATTAATCGGGTGGCTGATTATTTTGGCGGGCGTCGTCCACCTCGTCCTGGGTTTTCGTGCACATGGCGCGGGGAGCATGATTTGGAAGCTCCTGGTGGGTGTCGCTTATTTGTGTTTCGGCGGATACGTGATCTTGCATCCCGTGCTGGGTGTGGCGTCGCTCACGCTGCTGCTGGCGTCGCTGTTTGTGATTGAAGGCGTCCTCGACTTTGTTTTGTTTGCGAAGATGCGTCCGATGCACGGCTCAAGTTGGCTGCTGCTGGATGGAATCGTCAGCGTCCTGCTGGGTCTGCTGATTTACATGCAGTGGCCGTCGAGTTCGGCGTGGGCCATCGGGACGCTGGTCGGGATCAGCATGATCTTCAGCGGAGTGGCGCGGGTAATGATGTCGTTCGCCGTGCGCAAGGCCACGGATACGATGGCGCCCTCGTCGTTAGCGGCCTAGCACGACCCTCAGTGAAATCTGTTTTTGGCGAAGCGTGAATTCATTCCACGATTCGGGAAGACTGCGTGTGCGTCGGGAAGCTGGGAGGAAGACAAGATGGGAGGATTGATTCCTCTAGGGGACGTGTCGCGACGCCCTGCGCGCATCCCAGTCGTCACGATCCTTATCATCCTGGTGAATGCCTTCGTTTTTGTGCGGGAGTTAATGGGTGGCGAAGCATTCGTCACTCAGTGGTCGGCGATTCCTGCCCAGATTTTTTCCGGGCATGGCTGGATCACCATTTTCACGGCCATGTTCATGCACGCCAGCTGGTCACACATCATCGGGAACATGATCTTCTTGTGGGCCTTTGGCCCGGAGATCGAAGACGCGATGGGCCGGGGACGATATCTGGCTTTCTACCTGGTGGGCGGGATTGTGGCCATGTTGGCTCAGGTCGCAGCCAGCCCGCATTCCACCGTGCCGAATCTCGGCGCGAGCGGCGCGATTGCGGCCGTGATGGGCGCCTTTCTGGTCACCTACCCTCGCGACCGGATTCGCTCGATTCTGCTGATCGTTGTGTTTGTGAAGATCACATTCATCCCGGCTGCACTGCTGATCGGCTTCTGGTTCCTCACGCAGCTCTTCAGTGCCGGCCAGGTGGCGCACGCGCAGACCGGGGGAGTGGCGTACCTGGCGCACGTTGGCGGATTCATCTTTGGGGCTGTCACGGCGCGTCTGTTTGAGGGCGCCGAGCGACGGTCGGCGGGTTCCGGCGTTTGAGGGCAAACATCCGTGCTAGAACGTGTGTGCGGAAATTATTGAACATCCGAAACTTCCTTTCGACTCGTAACTCTAATTTAGAGGAGAAGGACGGCAGCTTTCGGCCGGGAGGAACAGGTATGTCCAGAGTTTCAGTTCGGATGGTGGCGATGATGTTGACGGTGCTGGCGGGGACGCTGGCTTGCCGCGCAGGGAGTGGAGTTGCCGTGCCGGCTCCGGTGGTGGACCAGGCCAAGGCTACCGCTAAGGCGAAAGAGACGGCGGTAGTGGCTGGGGGATGTTTCTGGGGAATCCAGGCGGTGTTTCAGCATGTGAAGGGCGTGCACAACGCGACCTCGGGATATTCGGGCGGGACGGTGAAGAATCCCGACTATGAAGCGGTGAGCAGCGGCGAGACCGGGCATGCCGAGTCTGTGAAGATAGTTTACGACCCATCGCAGGTGACTTACGGAGAGTTGCTGCGGGTGTTCTTCTCGGTGGCTCTCGATCCGACCGAGGTGAACCGGCAGGGGCCCGATTCGGGCACGCAGTACCGGTCGGTGATCTTCTATAGCAATGACGAGCAGAAGCACATTGCCGAGGCTTACATTGCGCAGCTCGAGCAAGCCAAAGTATTCCCGAGGAAGATTGCGACGCAGGTGGTGCCGCTGCAGGCATTTTACGAAGCGGAGGATTATCACCAGAATTATGCGACGATACATCCGAACGATCCCTACATCGTTTATAACGATGCGCCGAAGGTGGCGAATTTGCGGCGAGAGTTTCCGGAGCTTTACAGCAAGTGATAGGGAAGCGCGCCAAAACGCGCGAATGATCGCGCGGTGCGCTCAGATCCTTCGCGAGACAAAAGGCCTCTCGCTCAGGATGACATCCGTTGGAGGGAGTTATGTTTGATTCGACAAGTCGGAGTAATGAGACGGAAACGAATGTCGGGCGGCGTGTGTTTTTGGCCGGCCTGGGCGCGGCGCTCGGCGGGGCGCTGCTGTGGAAGTGGCGGAAGCCCTATGTGATTACCGTGGCGGCGAAGACGGAGCCGGGAGAAGTGACGATTGTGCAATTCTCCGATGCCGGCAAGCGGCTGGCCAAGGTGAAGATTGCCAAGGTGGTGAAAACGGAGGACGAGTGGCGGAAGCTGCTTCCGCCGGGGGCGTTCGAGATCACGCGGCACGCGGACACGGAGCTTGCCTACACCGGGAAATACTGGAACCTGCACGACAAGGGAATGTTTCGCTGCATCTGCTGCGACAACGCTCTATTCAACTCCTCGACGAAGTTTGACTCCGGAACCGGCTGGCCCAGTTTTTGGGAGCCGATCGCAGCAGAAAATGTGCGAGAGATTCGCGACACTTCGATCGGCATGGTGCGGACAGCGGTTGCATGCACGGAATGTGACGCCCACCTGGGGCATGTCTTCGACGATGGCCCGCAGCCGACGGGACTGCGGTATTGCATGAATTCGGCTTCGTTGCGGTTTGTGAAGACGGCTTAGGGAGCCTTGTAACCCAGACACCTTCGGACTGCTGAATTCGGAGAGGCCGAAGCTAACTCCTCTTGCCTATCGCGCATCCAGTTCAAAAGTGGAGGAGGTGTCGGATGAGCCACAGCCTCAGGCTCGGCTTCCTGATCGCGGTTGCGATCTTCTTATTTTGCCCTGCACTCAGCACTTCCCAAACGCAGGATAAAGGGACGGGCCAGAAGATCGCCGGCGGGAATCTGACCCTCGACGGCGGTGTTCCGTTTTATAGGGCGTGGCTGCAGCAAGACGTGATCTGGATTATTACCGACGAAGAGCGCGCCGCCTTCAAACTTCTCAAGAGCGATGAAGAACGGGACCATTTTATAGAAGCTTTCTGGGCGCGTCGCGATCCGACACCGAACACTTTCGAGAACGAATTCAAGGACGAGCATTATCGTCGGATTGTGTATGCCAACGAGCACTTCGGCAGTGCTATCCCTGGGTGGAGAAGCGATCGGGGACGCATGTACATCGTGTACGGGCCGCCCGACGAGATCAAGTCCTACCTTACGGGCCGGGCCGAGGAGAAAACGACGGAGAGGGAGGTATCCAGCTACCCTCTTGAAGTGTGGCACTACGGCCATCTTGAAGGAGTCGGACAGGACGTCGCGATTGAATTTGTCGACGTCTGCGGATGTGGCGACTACCGGATGAGAGTCACCGAGGATCTGAGAGATGCACTGCTTTACGTCCCCGGGCGTCTGATCGGCGCACGCGACGGCCGTGAGGAACCTGGTGATCCGCGCCCGTACATCGTGGTGGGCAATCGCCCCAAGACAAAGTACAAGGATCTCGAAGACAAGCTCAATGCTCGGGTGAATTGGAAAACACTTCCTTTCGAGGTTAGTATTGACACGGTTAGGGCGACTGACGCCACTTCTCTTGTTCCCATTATGATTACCTTGCAGAAGGGTGATATCACGTTCGCCGAGGGTATTTCAGGGCGACCGGGCCTGAACATCCTGGGCCGCGTAATCACACTCACAGGACATGTGGCCGAGGTATTTGAAGACACGCTGGAGGTCGGTGGGCCGCGCGGTCCGGAGTCAAGCTCGAATACTGCGACCGTTATTCTTGAGAAGACACTTGCGCTGCGAAATGCTCACTATGGAATCGAGATCGCCGTGCAGGAAGTCAATAGTGATCGCGGGGGAATATGGATTAGGGCTGTAACGGTCGGAGGTCGGTGAGGCTGCGTGCCGGGCGGGGAAGGACAAAAAATTGGAGTGACGGGCGGTGTGCCTGTCACTCCATTTTTTCTTCCATTCAAGTTTTCTTTGACCAACCGTTCGACGGTTTGAGGTTAGTTTATCGACTACTGCCGGTCGGGACGTTGCCGGTGCTCTTGAGGGTCACGATATCCGAGGGCAAGGGGCTGGTTGTTTGCTGTGGCTGAGGTTTGGGCGCGGCCGGCTTCGCGGTCTCGCTTGCGTGGCTGATGTTGGAGCTGATGGGGTTGATCATAATGAAAGTAGATCGGCGACGCATGAAGAAGCTTTAGAGAATCGGACGAGATCGCAGTTCTTCAGTAAGGGTTACCTTGGCCCTCAGGGGCTAAAGCCCAATTTAATGTGGTTGCCTCTGACGCAGGCGTGAAGGCCTGCTCCACCCTGTGACTCCGAGCAAGAGGCGTACTTGAGCCTGCTTCTTTGGTTCAGGCGCCGGTAACGAAGAAGTTTTCTTCCGGCTTGTTATCGAGTTTGTCTGGGGCTGCGTCGGCGGTGACGTCCTGGACGAAGTCGCGGCGGCGTTCGGGGCCTTTGCGCTCGACTACGCGGACGCGGCGGGCCGGCATGTTACTGGGCTCCAAGCTCAGGATGCGGCCGTCTCGTACCTGGATGTGGGAGCGGAACCAGTCGGTGCGGAACATTCGTCCGGAGCAATAGAAAGTCATGGAGGCGGCGATCGGGCCTTCGAATTCCTTTCCGGTGCAAGCGAGGATGCGCTTGCCCATTTCCTGGGACCACGTCAAGCCGCCGACTAAGGGATCGTTGAGGCGGCAGCGCTCGAAGGGAACGGCGTGCGAGATTTTCCGCAATTGCAGCAATTGCAGCAGGACGGAACTCTTGGCCAGGTTGGTGACGATGACCTGGGCTTCGGTGGTGGAGATGCGCTCGAGTTTTATGTGGAGATCGGGCGACCACTCACGCTCGAATTCTTCGCGGGCGAGGGCCAGGCCTTTGTCGGTGGCCTCCACATAACGAAGAGTGGCGCGAGCGAGGATCACGCTGAACAGACAGGTCACGATGGTCGCGATGATCGGAATGTAGCTGACCAGCGTGGTGAACGGAATGCGGAACGAGTTGATCCACTGCATACTGGCTAGGCTCCTCACTGCGCGCAGAGAGTTTTGGCCTCGTTCTTTCGGGCTTAGAAAAGTCTAATGAGCGGGATGTGGGGGCTCTAGATGCGCATGGTGCTGGGGCTAGAACGTGGTAAATGGAGAGACTTTGGTAACTGTGCGGTATAAAGGGCGAAAAGGATGCGAGCCAAACGCGCGATTAATGTGTCGCAAAGAGCGCGACACATCGCGCGGCTCGCCCAGATCCTTCGCTGCGCAAAGGACGCTTGCTCAGGATGACAAAGCACTATTCGAGGACGCTGTCGTCTAGTTTTTTGCGGCCCCAGTCGGCTGCGGCCTGAACGAAGGCCAGGACTATGGGATGAGGTTTCTTTTCGGTGGAGGAGAGTTGGGGCTGGAACAGAGTCGCGATGAAGAAGCGGTGGGTGGGAGATTCGATGGCGCGGATTTCGCCCTGGGCGCCGCGGGCAACTACCGGGAAACCGGCTTCCATGGTGGCCCACTCGTACTCGGGGTTGACTTCGAAGTTGCAGAAGAACTCTTCGGTTACGAGTTCTTCGTCCTTGCCGTAGAACGATTGCAGGTAGGAGCCGGGGCGGAGGCGGATCTCGGGCACCTTGCCGGATAGCTTGGGGGAATCGCCTTTGATGCCGGTGACGGCACAGGCTACGGGATAGATCACGATGTTTTTTGAAGCGGAGTTGTTCTCGGCGCTGTCGGCGTCCTGGATGCCGAGGACGTTGCGGGCAA
>DATHMS010000091.1:0-7465 GCA_035486795.1 Candidatus Sulfotelmatobacter sp.
CGCTGCTGCACGCGCTGCAGAAGCTTGGCCATCAGAGTGTCGGCCTGGAACGGCAGCCGCCCGATGAGCATTTCGAAAAAGATAATGCCCACGCTGAACAGGTCCGACCGCGCATCCACCTTTTCGGCGCGAGCCTGCTCGGGGGACATGTAATCCGGCGTGCCCATCAACACGCCCGTGCGCGTCAAACCGGACAGCTCCATGGAGCGCGCGAGGCCGAAGTCCATCAGCCAGACGCGGCCCGCGTCGTCCACCATGACGTTTTGAGGCTTCAGGTCGCGATGCACCACACCTTCGGTATGCGCTGCTTCCAAGCCTAGGCAAATCTGCTGCACGATCGGCACGGCCTCGACCGGAGGGATCTTACCGCGGTCGTTAATCATGCTCTTCAGGTCGTTGCCCTCGATGAAGTCCATGGTGATGAACTTCCGTCCGTCGGCGGTGCCGAGATCGAAAATGCGAACGACGTTTTTGTGCGTGACCTGGCGAGCGAGAATCAGCTCCTGTTTGAAACGGCGCAGAATGTCGGGATGCCCGGCCAGCTCCGGGCGGATCACTTTAAGCGCCAGCAGCCGGTCGAGCTCGTGATCGCGCGCCTTGTATACGGCGCCCATGCCGCCTTCCCCGAGGCGCTTGAGGATCTCGTAGCGTTCACCCAACATCATGCCGGGCTCAAGATTTGTGCTGGGATCGGAAGAAGTAAGCTTTTGGATCGGCACGGACCAGCCAGTGCCGCCCACCGCGGTGGCACCGAGTGAGACTTCGGTGAAGACCTGCGTGCCGTCCGGATCGATGACGGCGGCGGAGGTTACCGCAGTTTCAATTGCCAGAGTCGCACCGTCCAGGTCAGCGCGGTCTATCCCGAAGGGAGCGCTGCACTTAGAACATAGGCGCGATTCTGGCGGATTGCTGGTATGGCAAGATGGACATTCCACCATAAAATCAACAGCCTTTTGGCTCTGTATACTACACGGTAACCCAGATTGAAGGCGCCCGGCAATCAGAAAGGTACTGGTAAACGGTTAGCGGTGATAACCGTCCCCTAAAAAGTTGTCGCGCATGGCGAACCCGAAAACCGGGCCGCATGCGCGACTAAAAACTTTGGCTAACGATGATCCTAAAAGTTAGCTCTTGTCGGCGGGCTTGCTGGTGTCGGCTTTCTTCTTCTTGGCCTTTTTCTTCTTGGCGGTGGTATCGGCCGGCTTGTCTTGCGCGGCGAACAGGCTGACCGTGCCCATCAGGAAGGACAGGCCCAGCATCAAAGTCATGATTTTCTTCATTGAGGTCTCCTTAGGTGTCAGAAGTTTGTATTGAAAACTTCAGCCTTATCATTTCAGCCGTAGATGAACCCTAGCTTAAGTACGTGTTAAAACCGCTTCATTTGGCAGGTGAGTCACCACGCCTGCCAAGAGCCTATACAAAGCTCTATCTTGTTCAAAATAAATAACCTACTCGTGGAAAGACCGCCTCTACTCCGGTAGCTGGCGCCGGACTGTGCATTATGATCTGTTTGGAATGAAACGAGAGCAGCTCGCCCGGCGATTGGCCAAAGAGTCGGGAATCAGCCCAGCGGCGGCAGCCGATCAGCTCGACCGGGTCCTGAACGACATATTGAAACGGGTGCGCCATGGACGCAGCGCTTCTCTTCCCGGGTTGGGAACCTTCTGGCCGGGTCCGAAACCGGCATTCTATTTCGAAGAAGGCCTGCCACCCGGCGCCCGCCGGGTTAAAGCGAAAGACAGTTCCAAGTGAGCATGTACCGGTCGAGCGCAGATCTGACCTACCGCATCGCCCACATGCTACGCCAGGCTTTGGAGCAAGGCGCTACGGTGGAGATCGACGGCCTGGGCAAATTCGTACCAGGGGGTAAGCGCGGGTATCGTTTCGTGGGTCAAACCAAGCCGCGAGTGTTTATCGCCTACGTCGAAGAGGATCTGTCGCTGGTGAAGAAGCTGTATCAGGCGTTCGAGCAGCATGGATTTCGTCCCTGGCTCGACAAGAAGAAACTGCTTCCGGGGCAGAATTGGCCGAGGGCCATCGAAACCGCGATTCAAACATCTGATTTTTTCGTGGCGTGCTTTTCGCGCCGCGCCACTTCCAAGCGCGGGAGTTTTCACAGCGAGCTGCGCTACGCGATGAATTGCGCGGGCAAGGTGCCGCTCGACGAGATTTTTTTCATTCCCCTGCGCCTGGACGATTGCATCGTACCCCGCCGCATCGCGAGACAAGTGCAATATCTGGATCTTTTTCCGGAATGGGATGCCGGCGTGAGCCGTGTGATCGCCGTGATCCGCGCACAGGACGAGAGCCGCAGACGCAAACTCCAATCCTTGGCCGGCTAGTTCCGCAGTCGCTCACATTCCTTTACTCGGGTCCGATATGGACTCCAAGTACCCAAGCGAACAGAAATGCGCGGGTCGAAAGGAATCTCTCTCTAATGTACGGAAACAAACTTCGCCAAGTCCTATTTGCGATGCTCGCGCTCGCACTGGGTGCCACCCGGTTACATGCGCTAACAGCATCGCCGCTGGTCCCGACATTCTCGCCTGTGGGCGCGGTGTCGCTGACCTATACCCTGCCCGGCACACCAGGTACAGGTACTAACGTGAGTCTGGCAACAGCGGCGGTAGCAGTCGCTCCGGCCACCAGCACCTATTTCTCAGTTGATCCAACCACCGTGCCGTATTGGCTCACGGTTGGAACTTGGAGCGGCACCATTGTGAGCCCCATAACTGCCGGAACTGTGCCTGGAACACCGGTGGTCGTCAACCTGGTGGCCAGCGGCGTGGCCGCCACGATGGGCGCCGGAGTCTATACTGCCACGGTGCAGGTAGATGTAATTGGCTTTACTCCACTGTCAATCCCGGTGACCCTCGTAATCAAGAGTGCCGCAGCGACGCTGACATCGACATGGAACACCACATCAAACGCCGTGACATGGGCCGTCGGCTCCGCCCAAGTTCCATTCACGTTCAGTCTGTCTACCGGCAGCATCCCGATCTCTTACACCACCACGCTTTCCACACTTACCAGCACAGGAACCACGGTGGCATCTGGGATTTCCGTCACCCCTGCGAGCGGGATCGTATACACGTGGGGGAGCACGTTGTCGGTGGTAATCAGTCCGCTAGCCTACGCCAAGGCAGTAGCGGGCGATGTCCTGAGCGCCACGGTCACCCTCAATTATGAGAGCACCACCATGGTGTTGCCATTCCAATTGACAGTGACACCTCCGGTGGCCATAATTACCAACCTGTTCCCAGCTGCGGTTCCTGTG
The DNA here is from genome assembly GCA_035486795.1 of Candidatus Sulfotelmatobacter sp. Lineage (GTDB taxonomy): Bacteria > Acidobacteriota > Terriglobia > Terriglobales > Acidobacteriaceae > Sulfotelmatobacter. Next base: position 3,278 of record DATHMS010000091.1, read on the forward strand.
GACACAACCGCCCTCGACGTAGTGAATTTCGTCATTAACGGCACGGGATTCGTGTCTAGCGGAACTAACCAGGTCACCGCCGTCTTCGCCAATGGAACGCAGATCGTCACTGGCACGGGATTAGTTGTCAACGTGGTGAATAGCACTACTATCGTCGTGCAGATCACCGTGGGAACTACCGGCTACTTCACGAACGCCGGCACTCCGCTAGCGATCGCCGTGTTGAATCCGAACGGCAACTCAAGTCCGACAGCACCGACCACCCCGGCCGGCGCTTTGGCAAACTTGAATGTGGTAAACGTCCCGATCATCGACTCGGTAACCAGCGCCGCAACCTTCATCGAGCCCACCGCAGCCGCTCCCACCCTATTCGCGCCCTACGACCTGATCACCATTTTCGGAAACAACCTTTGTCCAGATTGCGGCGGCTCAAACCCGGCAAATCTCGTCGGCGCCCCGGATTCAACCTTCTTCCGTTATCCGCTGAACCTTAGCCCGGATAGCGGCACCCACTTCCTGCAAGTGCAGTTTAACAAGCATTCCAATCAGACCTTGGTCGCACAAGGGTATCTGCTGTTTGCAAACAACACCCAGATCAACGTCCTGGTACCTGCCGCGCTTGCCACTGTGAGCGCAGGCGCTCTCATCGGCACCGGCACTGTCGACATAGTGGTCAGCTATGGCACGACGGCCCCACCCGCTGCTCCGCTGACAACGGAGAGCTCGACGGCGTTCACCGTTGGAATGGTAGGGAACGATCCTGGCATCTTGACCGCCAATTCTGATGGCACCGGCCAAGGAGCCATTCTCAACTCCGACTACTCATTGAACTCCAGCACCAACGCCGCACTGCATACCACGGGCTTCGTGCAGGTTTACATGACCGGCTTAGGCGCGCCCAATAGCACCGCGAGCAACGCCACCACCGCAACGGCCTTAACTTATCCGGCCAGTTGCATATCAGCTTTAGGCGCCGCAGCAGTCACCGGGCCGCCGGCCGTCGCGGCCATCACCGGCTACATGACCACCATCAATACCGCAGTGGTTAGCCCCTCATATACGCCCCCGAGTCCCCTTTGGACTTCGGTGGATGGCGCAATTATTCAAAGCGCCAAAATCGTCGGCAATGGAGTGCAACACTTTGCGCCTTGCATCTCAGCCGTCACGGCGACCATCAATGGCATCGCTGCTACGGTAACGTACGCCGGGTGGGTGGCGGACTCCGTCGCTGGCCTCTATCAAGCCAATATCACAGTTCCCGCGGCCGCCGCGGGCGCCACTGCACCTGCCTTGGGCCTCACAATCCCGATCTCGGTTCCGATTACCGTAACGGTCGGCGGAAAGACCAGCCAAGCTGGCGTAACCGTTTACGTCAAGTAAGAAGCAACAGCTCTTGTGAATCTTCGGCGGAAGGCTTAGGCTTTCCGCCGTTTTATTTGCCGGCCAGCTTTTTCTTCACCGCGTCGGCTTGCTTGTCGTCCGGCGCCAATGCGATGAACTTCTCATAGGCCTCGCGCGCGGCCTTCTTGTCCTTCAGCTTCTCGGCGCTTTCGCCCCAACGCAGAAAAGCCTCGGCAGACGTCGGATTCCACAACGTAGCTTCGCGGAACCGGCTCGCGGCCGCCTTGTAGTTGCCCTTTTTGAAATAGTAGGCGCCGACTTTGATATCCTTCTCGGCTTCGAGCGGATTAAACGAGTACGTCTTGGGCGCGATGCTGGGGTCTTCCTCGGGAGGCTCTTGCTCTTGATCCTGCTGGGGTTTCGCTTGGTCGGGCGTCCTGGTTTTCAGTTGCTTGTCGTCTTGGGCGACAAGCACCGCAGCCAGCAAAAATCCGAAAAAAGCGGCGCGCACCACAACTCGATTATACCGGGGAACCAAAGACGCTTCGGAATAGCTCGATCATGCCGGCAAACGCCTGGTCAGTCGCCTCAGGATCGTAACGCGGTCCTTCATCGCGCATGAAGGCGTGCTCGGCGGGATAGAGTTTCACTGAATAATCCACTTTCGCCTCGTGCAGCGTGCGATCGATTTCCGCGCGTCCGGCCTCGGGCACATGCGGATCGGCACTTCCGAACACCATGAGCAGCTTGCCCCGGATTTCACCCGCTCTCCCGAGCGATCCGGCGTCCGGATCCTGGCCCAGCTTCCCATCGTGGATGCCGGTTCCGTAAAAGCAGACCGTGGCCCGAACGTCCGGCTCGAGCGCCGCTCGAAAGGCAAGATGTCCGCCGATGCAGAAACCCATCGCGCCTAGCTGCGCCGAAGCAACGTGACGGTGCTTTGCAAGATAATCCAGGGCCGCGCGGCGATCCTGGTCGAAATGCGCCACTGGCGTTTTGGCTGCATCATCCATTCCGCGAGTTCGACCCGCGTCGTCGAATGGAATCGCCGCACCCGGGGGCTCCAGCCGATGGTAAATCTCCGGCGCCGCCGCCACGAATCCGTAGCCCGCTAATCGGGACACAGACCGCCGCATGGTAGCAGTGAGTTGAAAGATGTCCGAATAGCACAAGATGCCTGGGTATTTGCCAGGCGCTTTCGGCGCCGCGACAAACATCCGCATGGGCACGCCGCCGGCCGGGATGTCGACGAATTCGGTTGTGATGATCATTGGCTGAATGATACTTCAGGCTCGGGGCAGTGTGATACTGCGGGCTTGCGCCAGCCTGCGACAATAGAAACAGCCCCTCTTGCAATGGAACTCCGGGAAAAAGCCGCCCAGCTGCCTCTGCTGCCCGGCGTGTATCTCTACAAAGATCAGTACGGCGAAGTCATCTACGTCGGAAAGGCCAAGAACCTCCGCGCACGCGTGCGCAGCTATTTTTCGGACGACCGCCTGGCCGACTCGAAGACCGGTACGTTGATCTCCGATGCCCGCGACATCGAGTACATCCTGGTCGACAACAATAAAGAGGCGCTCGCGCTCGAGAACCAGCTCATCAAGCAGTGGAAGCCGCGCTTCAACATTCTGCTGCGCGATGACAAGACGTTTCCCTACATTAAACTCACCAAGGAAAAATATCCGCGAGTATATGTGACGCGCCGGCTGATCAAGGACGGCTCGACCTATTACGGTCCATACTTTCCCGGCAACCTGGCGCACCGGCTGGTGCATTTCATCCATCGCCACTTCAAGGTTCCATCCTGCAAAGTGGATTTCACGCGATCGCATACGCATCCCTGCCTGGAGTATCACATCCATCGCTGCCTGGGACCGTGCGTGGAGGGCTTAACCACCGACGACGCCTACGCCGCCGCCGTTCGCGACGTGAGGCTGTTCCTGGAAGGCCGCCACAAGGATCTGGCTCGGGATCTGCGCGCACGCATGAAGGAAGCATCTGAAGGGACGCGCTTCGAAGAGGCCGCCGCATTGCGCGACTTGATGTCCACCGTGGAAGAAATGGAAGAGAAACAGAAGATCGCCGCCGCCGAGGGCGAAAACATCGACATTCTGGCCTACTATGCTGAGCCGCCGCTGGTGGCCGCGAATCTCTTCCATCTGCGCAACGGCCGGATCGTGGATCGGCGCGAATATTTTTGGGAGGACCTGTTCGATTTCCAGGCCGACGAATTCTTCTCCTCGTTGCTCAAACAGATTTATCTCGATCAGCAATACATCCCGAGCCGCATCCATGTGCCGGTGGACTTCGAAGATCGCGAAGAACTGGAAGAATTGCTCAGCGAGAAGCGCGGGCACAAAGTGGAGATCCTGATGCCGCAGCGCGGGCAGAAGAAAGCGCTGCTCTCCCTGGTGGAGACCAACGCGAAACATGCGTTCCAGCAGCGCTTCCGCATCATGCACCCATCGTCGAAAGTTATGCAGGAGGCATTGCAGGACGCGCTTGGACTGCCCGAACCGCCCAAGCGCATCGAGTGTTTCGACATCTCCCACATCCAAGGAACCGACAAAGTGGCCAGCATGGTGGTGTGGGAAGACGGGCGGATGAAAAAGTCTGACTATCGCAAGTTCATCATTCGCACCGTAGTGGGCAACGATGATTTCGCGTCCATGCGAGAGGTGGTGACGCGGCGTTACTCGCGGCTACAGCAGGAGAATAAGGCTTTTCCGAGTTTGATCCTCATAGACGGCGGCCTGGGACAACTGCACGCGGCGGTGGAAGCGCTGGAAGCCATCGGAGTGATCAACCAGCCGGTGGCGTCGATCGCCAAACGCGAGGAAATCATAT
>DATHMS010000092.1:0-12033 GCA_035486795.1 Candidatus Sulfotelmatobacter sp.
CAGATGTTCGAGATAGAGCGCCTGTGCAAAGTGAGCGAGTCCTTCGTTGATCCACGGCCGCGGAGAAAGGAAGGCTGCGTGCGTCAATTGGTGGGCGGCCGCCAGTCCAGCCAGTTTGGGATCGGTGCTGGTCAGCGGCGTCAACAAAAGGGGACCACTTTCAAAGGGAGCGGCGTTCGGATCGCCCAGATCCGCCGTTTGCGCCTTGTTTCGCGCCGCCCCAAACCACTCGGTGATAAGCGAGAGCACCTTGCTCGCTGCATCGGCGTAATTTGCCGCCGAAGCATTGTGGCCGCGCAGAAAATGTACTTCAACTGCCGCCCGATCCACCACCTCATAGTCAGCAATTACAAATGTCGGCACGACCAGTCCCAGCGATCGGTAAGTGCAGTCTGCAACGAATTGGTTTCGCACTTCGAGTGCCGTCGGGCATGTTGTCGCGTTGACCAGGAGCTCCGGTTTGTCCCTTTCATCATCACCCGGTAGCAAAATCTGCAAATGCATGGTCGAGCCGCTCTCTCGCGTCTTCCACCTGCCAAGCATATCGAATGCGCTGGTGCTTTCTGAAAGACTCCCTGCTTCCGTCGCTACTGGGTACCACACCACATATCCCGCTCCGCGCACCGCAGTGAATTTCGTATCGATCTTGTCCCAATCGGCGTTGTTGGCTGCGGCCTCCGGCGTATTGAGCCGCGTGAGCCGCGTCGCATCGAGCACGATCACGCCCTCGTAAGCGATCTCCAGTTCGGCAGTACCCTTGGGTGGGACTGGCTCCGGCAGGGTGACGATGGCCTCGGAGAGCGTCCCGGTGTGATCAATGTCAGAGTTATAGGGTTGTGAGACGAACTGCAACTGCGCGCCGCCGGCTTTGATGGAGCGCCAGTCGAGCGAAGAAGAAATCTGCAGCACGGCGATCTTCTGCGGCATTGTCGAATCGTTCCGTAGAGTGATCTTGCCCCGAACGCCCAGCCGCTGCTGCTCCGGCTCGACGCGGACACTCAGATCGTAGCTGGTGAAGGTAAAGGCCTCGCGGTCGAGAGAAAAAGCATTCACCACAGCGGCGCAGAGAACAAAGAGAAAGCAAAAACGCAGGCTGCCCAACTTCATTCCGCCCCCGCGGACGCCTCTTTATCATGCGCGCGCCTCTGCCGCACAATTTCATACATCACCACCGCGCCCGCAACCGACACATTCAGCGATGAGACTTTTCCGAGCATCGGTATCGAAACCAGAAAATCGCATTTCTTCTTCACCAGGTCGTGCAAACCCTTGCCTTCCGCGCCCAGAACCAGCGCGCAATCCATGTTGTAATCGAGGGCGTCGTAGGTTTGTGGCCCGCGCTCGTCCAAACCGACTGTCCAGATATTGCGCTCCTTCAATTCTTCGACGGTGCGGGCGATGTTGGTGACCTTGGCGATGGGCAAGTGTTCACTGGCTCCCGCCGAGGCCTTCGTAACCGTACCCGTAACGGCCGCGGCACGACGCTCTGGGATTATTACGCCATCGGCTCCCGCAGCGTCGGCGGTGCGCAGGACCGCACCCAAATTGTGCGGGTCTTCCACACCGTCGAGCACGATGACCAGGGAATACCGTCCACGTTTGGCGCCGACCACATCATCAAGATCGCTGTATTGCTTGGCCGACGTGACCGCGACCACTCCCTGGTGCGCGGCATTGCCGGCCATGCGGTCGAGTTCCACGCGAGTGAGAAAACGCACGGGCACGCCGAGCTTGCGGCAATCTTCGATCATGCGCTGCAGGCGAATGTCGTGGCGCTCCTTCGCCATGCCGACCCATTGGAAAGCCCGCCCCCGAGCTTTAAGCGCCTCGGTGACCGCATTGATGCCATAGATATAGTTCATGAAGTATCAGTGTACCGAAAGTGAGGTGTAGCGCGGGCGCCCTCGCCCGGGTGCATCAGGCACCCAATGTGTGGGCCACGACACGCAGGATATCTTCGGGCTCGGGACGCTCCGTGTAATCCTCGTTCGCGGAAGCGTCAAGCACCGAACTATCGCGGTCGATGATGTAAGTCGCAGGAATCGGCAACTCCCAACTGTCGTCACCGTTTACGAAGGGAAGGTTGACGAAGGCGCGTTGATAAACCGCGCGCTGTTCATCGGGGACGCAGTAAGTGAGACCGAACTGCCGCGCTACTTTGTTGCCAGGGTCGGAGAGCAGCTGAAAGCGAAGCTTGTGCTGGTCGCGCATGAAGAACGATTGCTTCACAGTCTGCGGGGAAACAGCCACAAGAGTAGCGCCGGCCTGTTCGATTTCCGGCAGGACGAGGTTCATGGCTTCCATCTGCCCGACGCAGAACGGGCACCACCGGCCGCGGATGAAGCAAAGCACGAGTCGTCCTTTGGCAAGCAACTCGGAGGAAGAGATGCCTTTGCCGTCGTGATCTTGCAACTGAAACTCTGGAATCTTAGCGCCAACGGGCAGAATGCTTGCGGTTAAGCGTTGCAGTTTTAGCTCCGCGACGGCACGAGCATGAATCGCCTGCGTCTCGGCGGGAACGTACTTCGCGATCAATTCCTTGCGCTCGACAAGGATTTCGCGTAGCGGGCGGATGTCAGTCTCCGGATTGGCTTCTTCGAGGGATCGCCATTTCATAAGCAGTGGCCAGGGATCAGTGGACAGAGTAAAGCGACAGCAGCGAGGACCGGCCACTGATCACTAGCCACCGGCCACTGCTTCTACATTCCCGGCAGCTTCATCCCCGCCATTCTGCGCGCGAAGCTGGGCTTGCCCATCTGCTTGAACATCTTCTTCATCTGCGCGTACTGGCGGAGCAGGTTATTCACTTCCTGCACGCTGGTGCCGGAGCCGCGGGCGATGCGTTTGCGGCGGCTGCCGTTAATTACTTCATGATGATTGCGTTCATGCGTGGTCATCGAGTTGATGATGGCCTCGACACGATTGATCTGCTTTTCGTCCACGTTGTCGGCGGCTTTCTGCAGGCCGGAAAACGGACCGATCGAAGGCATCATGCCAATCAGGTTCTTGATCGAGCCCATTTTTTTCACGTGCCGCAGTTGATCGCGAAAGTCTTCGAGCGAAAAGCCGTCTCCGGTGAGGGCCTTTGTGGCCATCTCCTGCGCCTTCTTTTTGTCGATCTGGGATTCGGCGCGCTCGATCAGTGAGAGGATGTCGCCCATGCCCAGAATGCGCGACACGATTCGGTCGGGATGAAACGGCTCCAGCGCTTCATACTTCTCGCCCACGCCGATGAACTTGATGGGTTGACCCGTCACCTGCCGGATGGAAAGCGCCGCGCCGCCGCGGGCATCGCCATCCATCTTGGTCAGGATGATGCCGGTGAGCGAGAGCTTCTTGTGGAACTCATCGGCGGAGCGCACCGCATCCTGCCCAGTCATGGCGTCGGCGACGAACAGAATCTCTGACGGATTCAGCAGCTTTTTCAGCGACTGCATCTCGTTCATCAGTTCGTCATCGATGTGCAGACGTCCGGCGGTGTCGACGATCAGCACGTCGCAGCCGGAAACGATAGCCTCGCGTCGCGCTTCTTTTACCAGTCGCTCTACAGCTTGAGTGAGTTCCGCGGGTGTTGTTGCTTCGCCCACTTCGCCTTCGTAGATCTGCGCCTTGACGGCTTGTGCCACAACTTTCAACTGCTCGCGCGCAGCGGGACGATATACGTCGACCGAAACCAGCAGCGGACGATGTCCGCCGGCCTTGAACCAATGCGCCAGCTTGCCCGAGCTGGTGGTCTTGCCGGAACCTTGCAATCCGGCCATAAGCACAACCGTGGGCGGCTGTGATGCGAACTTTACTCGAGCCGTGTCTTTGCCCAGAGTCTCGACCAGTTCATCGCGCACGATCTTGATGACTTGCTCGCCGGGAGAAAGCGCGGTCAGCACTTCCTGACCCACGGCCTTGGCCTGGATGCGGTCGATCAACTCTTTAACAACTTTGAAGTTGACGTCGGCTTCGAGCAGCGCCAGCCGGATTTCGCGGAGCGCCTCGCCAATGTTCTCCTCGCTCAGCCGGGCCTGGCCGCGAAGCGACTTGAACGCGCGCTGCAGTTTCTCCTGAAGATTCTCGAACATATCAGATGACTTATTTTAGCAGTGTCTACTCAACCTTAGGCCGCACCATCTCAAATCGCTGAGTGGTCCGGGTGTACTGGAGTCCACCCATGCGTCCGATCAGATCCAGTAAATTTCTGTCCAACCGTCCTTCTTTGAGGTACGCGTCGTTGATGTGAATCGACACAATCTCGCCGATCACGAGGCTGCTGCTGGTCGGCGCGGTAGAGAAGTCGAGAATCTGATGCAGCTTGCACTCAAAGTTGACCGGAGACTCAGCGACTCTGGGCGGACGCACGATCTTCGACGGCTGCGGTGTAACCTTCGCCAACTCGAACTCGTTCACCGACGCCTCATATTCGCCGCTCGTTAGATTCATCGCTTCGCGAAGCTCATAAGTTACGATATTGACCACAAACTCCCGCGTTTCCCGAATGTTCCGTAGCGTGTCTTTAGCTTCGCCATAGCTGGTGTCCGGTTCCTTGGGCCGCCGAAGTCCAGGCGCAAACGCCAGCAACGGAGGATCGACACAAACCGCATTAAAGAAAGAAAAAGGCGCGAGATTGAGGTCTCCCGACGCGTTTATCGTCGACACCCAAGCAATCGGGCGCGGCGCCACGGAATTCAGCAGGATGCTGTAAAAGTCGCTGTGCGAAAGGTCCGACGGGCTGACGATCATGCCCTCGAGTATAGCTTTTGGCGGGTCTTTACTTCTTGGCAGCGAACACTTCTTTCGCCGCGATCGCCGTTTTGCAATGAATGGTCACGGTATCCTCCACGTTCCGGGCGTAGCCGCCGGCAAAGGTCACCATCACGGGAATATCGCGGGCGCGAGCGACGCGGAACACAAGTTCATCGCGCCTCTTCAATCCTTCAATCGTCAAAGAAAGCCCGCCCAGTTGATCTTCGGTGAAAGGATCGGCGCCGGCGATGTAGCAGAGCAGATCAGGCTCGAATTGCCGCAGCCCGGAGCTCAGTGCGTTGTCGAGCCATGCCAGGTAATCGTCGTCTCCGATACCATCGGGTAGATCCACATCGATCGAAGACGGCGGCTTCCACTGCGGATAGTTGTTGGCCTGATGCAGCGAAATCGTGAAGACGTCACCGGCGTGCGCTCCGCGAAGTTTTTCCCTTGGGGGTGTGCTCCGAGGGGATGAAGCCAGTGTCGAAGGCCCCGCCGAGGGCAACGGCTCACTCTCAGTGCGCGTGCCAGCAAAGATCGCCGCCGTGCCGTTGCCCTGATGAACATCACAGTCCACCGTCATCGCAGTGCGAATCTTGTCGTCACGCTGTAGCCGCCGGATGGCGACGGCGACATCATGAATCATGCAAAAGCCTTCGCCATGGTCAGGGAAAGCATGATGAAATCCGCCGCCAATGCTGATGGCGACGCCGTCGGTCAGAGCCTGCCGCGCCGCGAGGATGGATCCTCCGGCCGCCAGCCAGAATGCCTTCACCAGCTCGGGAGAAAAGGGAACTTCCAGTTCCATCTCCTCGCGCGGGCTGAGCGTGCCGGTTTTCAGCTTGTGGACGTACTCGGGTTTGTGGACCAGCAGAATGTCCTGATCGGTCGCGGGTTGTGGCTCCAGAACGTCGCTGGCTTCAGCGACGCCTGTCTCAAGCAATCGATCACGAATGCGGCGATACTTTTCGGCAGGGAAGACATGAGCACCGATGGGAAGGTAATAGCCGTCGCTGTAGACGAGCTTGAAGGGGAGCATGGAAGTGCGTTCCCATCATACTGCGTGCCTCACGAAGCTTGCCCAGCATACTGTCATGCTCAGCGGATGACAATAAAGAGAACTAGCGCTTCTTCGCCGGCTGCACACTCGGCACCACCATCGGCCTCCTCACCGGCACAATCGCGCCCTTCGCCGGATCGGCCGCGGCATTGGCGCGGGTGAGCACTTCCTGCTGGATGTACTGCACGAACTCCTGAATCTGGCGCTGCATCTCTTCCATGCGCTCGCGCATTTGCAGGATGATCGCCATCCCGCTGATGTTCACGCCCAAGTCACGCGCCAGCGACAAGATGAACTCCAGCCGCTGCAGGTCTTCGTCGGTGTAAAGGCGAGTGTTGCCCTCGGTGCGCGAAGGCTTGAGCAGGCCTTCACGCTCGTAAAGGCGCAGAGTCTGAGGATGGATGCCATACATCTCGGCCACGGCGGAAATCATGTAGGCCCCCTTCGATTTCCGTTTGGTCATAGGTCTCCTTCGGTCGATTTTAGAGCAGGATAGCTTTTCTTCCTAATTGCACGCCGAAGAATCCCGCCAAACCCTCACTCGCTCTCGGCATCCAAGTCCCGGAGGTTATTCCATGGACGAAAATAATGCTATCAGTGTGGTTGAAAGTCTTATTGAGACGTGCAAAGACGGACAGAAGGGTTACCAGGATGCGGCCGCTCATGCGAAGCGGTCTGATCTGAAGACCTACTTCAATGAACAAAGCCTGGAGCGGGCGCGTTTTGCCGGGGAGTTGGAAGCGGAGCTAATCCGGCTGGGCAAGCCGGACAAGAAAGTTTCGGGCTCGGTATCCGGCTCGCTGCGCCGTGCCTGGATCGACACCAAAGTCAGTCTTGGCGGCGGTGACAAGACGATCCTGGAGTCAGTCGAGGCCGGCGAGGACAATGCCAAGGAAAGTTACCAGAAGGCGTTGAGCGGTTCGTTGCCTGGCAACATCACAGAAATCATCCGGCACCAGGCGGCCAGCGTGCAAACAGCGCATGACAAAGTGAAACGCCTGAGAGACGAGGCAAGAGCGGCTGCATAGTTCAGAAATAGTTTGGAAATAGTTCGGGAAAATGCGCCAAACACTAAACAGGACCGGGGATTTCCCGGTCCTCATTTTTTGGGACGACGAGCCGGTTCATGCCGCCGGTTGAGGTTTTTCTGTGGTTGCCGCCCATCCATGCGGCTTCAACAAATGATTCACGGCATAAGCCACAAAGCCCGCCGCGATCAGAATCATGCCGAAGGCGAACGAACTCATGTTCCACACCTGCTCGTGCTCGCTGCGGATGATGGAAAAGCCCAGCAGCAGCATCGGCGGTATTCCAATAGCGATCGCTCCAAACATTCCGCCAGGAACCCGGAAGGGACGCGGCAGATCGGGCTCGCGAAAGCGCAAAACGGCGAGCGCAACAAACTCCAGCAGCAGGCTAAAGCCGTAAAGAAGAATGTCGAGCGTTACCAGACGGGCAAAACCCAGGCCGAGACACATGGCCCATCCAATCGCCAGCGCGATAATCGCAACCCACGGGGCACGCGATTTCTTTTGCAGCTTGCCAAAGATGCCGGGCAGCATTCCATCCTGAGCCATCGCCAGAGGCAGCCGCGAGTAGCTCATCACCAGTGCATTGAACATGCCAAAAGCACTGATCACGCCCCCAAGGACCACCCCTGCACGCAGCAGCGGTCCGCCCAGCAAGCCGGCAATGTCTGCCCATGATCCAGTTTCCCATGCCGTCGGGGTCAGCCCCGTCATCCACATCGCGGCGAAGGGAAGTACGTAACTCAATGCCACGATGCAGACCGCGACCAGCATGGCCCGCGGATAGGTCCGCTGCGGCTTTTCAACTTCGGTGGCAATGGTTGAGGCATTGTCCCATCCCATGTAATTCCACATGCAGATGAGAAGGCCGCCGAGAATATCAACGGTGGAAGTGGTCGGTTTGGTCACGGCATTGGCAAGCGCGCCTATCTTGAACGGAGCCAGCACCACGATCGCGACGAAGGGAGCGGTCAGCGCGAAGAACAACCACAGCGACGTAAGCGAGACCACCTTCACGCCGGCAATATTCAGCACCGCGCAAGCAATCACCACCGCCAGCGCTACCCACCATCCGCGATTTCCCTGCTGGAAATACGGGAACATGCGGGTCAGGTAGGCCACGAACAGCGTTGGGTAAATCGCCATATCGAAAATGGAGGCGACCAGAGAGAGCCAGGCTTCCTGAAATCCCCAGAAGTTGCCCATCGCGCGGCGAACCCAGGCGTAGTAGCCGCCTTCGTAGGGCAGCGCGCTCGAAAGCTCGCCGATCATGAAGGCCGTAGGCAGGCTCCAGAGCAGCGGCGTGAGTAGCAGAATCAGAATCGCCCGTCCGTAGCCGGCGCCGTGCACAATGTCTTCCGTGCCATAGGTTCCGCCCGACACCATAAAGAAGGTGGCGGCGACCAGAGGCCACAACGTGAGGCGGACGAATTTTTTCCGATTGGGGACGGCGGCGAGAGGCTGGGGGTTCTCTATTTGGTGACGCGGGGCGCTAGCTGTTGCCAATTTCTATGGCTTCCTCCTCAAGCGACTCACTCTCGCCACCTCGTCTCCCTTGACCAGCTTGCCCTTTGTCTCGAGGCTCCCGAGTGACGGCGATTCCCGGGCATTCCGGCGGAGTTAGTTCGCATTTAAGAGATTACGTGTTTTTTCCACAGATGCAATCTTTTTTTGAGTTTTTCAGGAAGTTTTTTGTCGGGAAGGCCTGGTACGGAGGTAACGAAGTTCCAAGCTGATCGAATTCCTTTGAGGATTCGTCTGGCTCTCCTGGTTAAACCCGAGAAGACTGTTGCAGGGGAGGTGACACTTGGCTATTATGCCGTTCGATCAGGAGGTTTCCATGAAACTACCGTTTCTCGCTGTCGTTCTGTCTTCGGTCGCACTTGCGACGTTCGCAGTGCAGCCGTCCCTGGCGCAAAACGCCTTCACGCCCGATCAAGTGAAGTACGGCCCCGCCCCGCCGTTCCTGTCTCCAGGATCTCAACTTGCCGTTCTGGAAGGCGACCCCATGGCTTCTTCCGGCGATTTCACCATCCGTCTCAAAATGCCGGACGGCTACAAGATCGCCCCGCATACCCATCCCCACCGCGAGAATGTGACCGTGCTGTCGGGCACTCTCAAGGTCGGCATGGGAGACCAATTCGATGCCGGCAAGATGATGAGCTTCGGGGCAGGCAGCTTCGCCTACCTCGATCCCACCGTGCACCACTACGCCGCGGCTTCCGGAGAGACCGTGATCCAGATCCACGGCATGTCGCCCGCGAAGTTCAACTACATTAACCCGGCGGACGATCCCAGCGGGAAGAAGTGAAGGAGAGAAACTGAAAGGGCCCGGCTTTCGGCCGGGCCCGAGATCCCCAGCGGCACAGGGTTAAGCAGGCAACTCAGTTTGTCGCCCTCCCGCTCGCTTATAGTTTCAATTCCCAGGTTTCGGCAACCAGGCCCTTCCGGCTCCAGCTATCGTGCTTTTCCTCGCCCACCAGTTTAAAGCCGGCGTTCTGATAAATACTCCGCGCCGCAGTCAGTTCACTTTGCGTCCACAGTAGGATTTTCTTGTATCGGGCTCCACGAGCAAAGCCGACGCACTCCGAAACCAACCGTTTTCCAATCCCCAATCCCCGCGCTGAAGGCTCCACTAGCAGCAGGCGGAGCTTGGCCACAGTTTGCGACTTCTTCACCAGTAAGACAGACCCAACATTTTCCCCATCGCGTTCCGCCATCCAGCAGTGCTCGCGCGGCGGATCGAGCTTCTCCACGAACTCGGCCACAATTTCAGCAACGAGAGCCTCAAAGCGTTCGTCATAGCCGTATTCCTGCGAATAAAGCACTCCATGACGCCACACCACCCAACCCATGTCTCCGGGACGGTGTTGCCGGAGTACATACGAGGTCGTGCTTTTCGTGTCGGGATTTAGAACCGACTCAACTGTCTGCATGGAGTGCAAGAGTTCGTCGCGCTTGGCCGGGGGTAATTCGCTAAGGATGCTCTTGACCAGCTCGTTGGATCGGGCATTCAGCGGTTCGAACACCTGACGGCCACGCTTGGTGAGCGCCAGCAGAGTTTGACGCGCGTCTTTGGACGACTCCTTCTTCTCGATCAGATGCTTCCTCTCGAAGCCGCTCAGGATGCGGCTAAGATATCCCGCGTCAAGACCCAGAGCGTCGCAGAGTTCAGCCGCCATCGACTGCTTACGCTGCGCCAGTTCGTACAAGGTCCTCACCTGCGTCAGAGAGAACGGACTGCTGAGCAGCCCTTCATCCAGCAGCCCGATGTGCCGCGTATAGAAACGGTTGAAGCGGCGCACGGCAGCGATATGAGCAGCGGAAACTTGAGGAGACGACAGGGAAGCCATGCCCCAAAGTATTAGGCTATAGGTTGACTAAGTCAAGTAAATTACCTGACGCAGTCAATTGTTTCTTTAGACTTTCTTCCAAAGCTCTTCCCGAGGGTCTTCCGGGTTCAACTTGGCGAGTTCCTTCAGCAGTTCCTTGGTGCGTTCATCCCGCGGCATGGGAACGGTCACCGTGATCTCCACAATCTCGTCCCCACGCACTCCTTCTTTGGTGGCCGAGGGCACACCTTTATCGCGCAGACGCAGCTTCTGTCCCGATTGCGTCCCCGGAGGAATCTTGAGCAGCGCCCGCCCGTCAATGGTCGGCACTTCGATCTTTGCTCCCAAAGCGGCCTCTGTCGCGCTGACCGGGACAGTAAGGTAAATGTCGTCCCCGTCACGCCGGAAGACGGGATGCTCCCCCGTCCGGATAATCACATACAGATCGCCCGCGGGCCCGCCGTGAGCTCCGGCGTTGCCTTTGCCCGCCAGCCGGATGCGCTGCCCATCGCGTGTTCCGGCTTTGATGCGCACTTCCAGCGGTTCGGTCCGGCTCACTGTGCCCTCGCCGTGGCAATCGGGACAGGTGGAAATATTCTTGCCCGTTCCCTGGCAGTTCGGGCACGGCACGTTGAACTTCATGCGCCCACCGGTCTGCGTGACCTGACCCGTTCCATCGCACTCCGGACATTTGCCCGGCGCCTCAATGTAGCCGTGGCCGTGGCAATTCGAGCAAGCGTCCTGACGCGTAATGTTGAGCCGCATCACGCCACCGCGGATCGCCGTCCAGAAGGGAACGTTGACCTGATATTCCAGATCAGTGCCCGCTTCCGGTCCAGTCTCAGCCGTGGCCGCTCCGCGTCCTCCGCCAAAGATTCCCGAGAAGATGTCGCGGAACCCTCCGCCTCCGCCGGTTCGCCGGCCTCGCCCTGCGCTGTCCGCCAAGTCCGAAAAGTCGAACCCGCTGAAATCAAAGGGAACGCCCTGGCCGCCGTCTTGCCCTGAACCGCCGCCGGAAAACCCTCCCCCCGGCGCGCCTCCGGCAAATCCGCCTTGACCTCCACCCCGCGCATAAGCTTCCGCAGTAGCCGGGTCAATGTTGTCGGAGTAGAACCCGACCTGGTCGTAGATTTTGCGCTTCTTGGGATCGCTGAGAACGTCATTCGCTTCGGAGAGCGTCTTGAACTTCTCCTCCGCCGATTTGTCCCCAGGATTAACGTCAGGATGGTACTTGCGCGCCAGCTTACGAAACGCCTTGCGAATGTCCTCAGCCGAGGCAGACTTCTTCACGCCGAGGATCTCGTAATAGTCTTTCTTCGGAGTAGTTACCATTTAGTTTGGCGGGTGCCCGCTTATGTTTTGTCATCCTGAGCGAAGTTGCCGTCCGCGATCAGCGGAGGGCAACGCAGTCGAAGGATCCCTACGTTTACCAGCTTCCTCAATGGCCATAGGGATTCTTCGACTCCGTGAGCGCCCTGCTTCGCGGACCACCCACTCCGCTCAGGACGACAAGCTAGTTCACTAGTCTCCGCTTCCCTTTCTCATCTTGTATCACGACCAGCGACTCCGATTCCGCCGCGTCCACGTAAACCGGGATCGACATGGCGCCGGCCGGCGTCGCCACAAAAAACTCCCACTGCTTCTCGTCGTCGGCAAGACTTAGGAAATAAGTTTGCTCATTCACCTGGAAATCCATTTTCAATCTCCCCCAAAAAATTCAAAGCATCACACCCGCACAAACGTGATGGCGCGAGCAAGCCGCCCGCGCCACACGATCCAAGCTAGAAGCTAGCAGCTAGAAGCTGCCTTACTTCTTGTCTTCCACATCTACGTACTCAGCGTCGATCACGCCTTCGTCTTTCTTCTGACCGCCGCCGTT
>DATHMS010000093.1:0-9560 GCA_035486795.1 Candidatus Sulfotelmatobacter sp.
CACCAGCACGAGCAGCGCGGCCCAGACCCACCAGGGCACGGAGACTTGCGGATAGATCCACAGGCCGATGCGGAGTAGCAGGGCGACCGCCAGCACGGGCAAGACGAGCCGGTAGTTGCCCACAACCACGCAGAAATTGCGCGCAACCGTGGCGATCGACGGCGGAGGTGCGTCCCCTGGCTTGCGCGGCTCGCGAAAGAAAAACAGCACCACAAAAAACATTGCGAAAACGAAAAGTGCTGCAACCCGATAAACACTCTCGACACCCAGATGGCGATGAGCCCACGATGCGAACAACGGGCCGGCGGCGCCGCCAATGTTAACCATGGTGTAGTAAATGGAATAGCCGATAGAGCGGACGTTCTCTTTGGAGGCGCGGGCCGTGGTGCCGACCACGCAAGGCTTCACCAGCGCGATGCCGAGTGCGGGGAGAACGAGGATGAACCCGACAAACAAACTCAGCGGCACGGCGTTGCGCACCGGCGTCAGCCAGGAAGCGCCGATGGAACCGATCAAGAAATACGCGGCCGCGAGGATAAGATACGCCATCGAAAGAGCGCGGCGGAAGCCGAGGCGGTCGGCGGCGGCTCCTCCGAAGATGGCGAGAAACCACACCATTCCGCCGAAGATGCCGGTGAGCGTTCCCGTCTGTTGGGCGGAGAAGTTCAGTCGCTCCTGCAGGTACAGGGCAAGAGAAGCGAAAGCACCGTAGTAGGAGAGGCGCTCGAAAATTTCGCTAATGTTGGCGACCCAGAAGGGACGCTCGAACCCGGTACGAATTTCCTGGAAGCGTTCGGAAAAGCTCAAGCGTGGCTCCGTGAGACGACGTTTATATTCCAATCCGTGCGCGTACTTCTTCGGCCGAGAGCCCCATAACGCGAATGACTTTCTGGCGGCTGGTCTGGCCGGAGGCAATGGTAACGGAAGAACGCGGCAGCTTCAAAAGATTCGCGAAGAAACCGATGCAGGCATCATTGGCGCGACCCTCCACAGGAGGCGTGGTTAGAGAGAGCTTCAGCGAGTCGCCGAGTTCACCGGTGATGGCGTTTTTCTTGGCGCGGGGACGGACTTTAACTGCAAACGTCACGCCGCTGCCCGAGTCTTGGACGGAAATCACTCACTCTTCCCTAAAGAAAATGCAGTCTCGGCCAGCAAAAGAGCGCCCACAAGCGGCACTTGCCAGTGCTGCAGTGTTCGGGCCTTTCCGATGCTTGCCATCAGCGCGATCGCGAACACCAGCATCGTCACATTCGCAGTGATGCAAAACAGCTTCAGACCTTTTACACCATGGCCGTTGCGAATGCGAAGTACATTCAACATTGCGGTGAATAGCACAGCCAGCGCTGTCCCAAAGATCCAAATTCTGCCGGTATAGTCTTTGGGCACGAGCAGGCAATCAACGATTGCCAGAACAAAAAGAGTTCCCGCACAAAGGCGGTCGAAAAGCCTCACGGTGTCCTCCCAGTGTGTTCTCTGGGGCTAAGTCTTTGTCCTCTCGCCGAAGATCGCAGTACCTATGCGCACACAAGTTGAGCCCTCTTCAATTGCTACTTCGAAATCGTGGGACATGCCCATCGAAAGATGGCTCAGGGCAATGGCTGGCAGCTTGCGGGCCGCAATCGTGTCAAGCAACTCGCGTAGCCTGCGGAAGTAGGGCCGTGCGCCCTGGGGATCGCCGGTAAGCGGAGGCACGGTCATCAGTCCACGGAACGTCAATGCCTCCAGCCGAGGCGCAGATAGCAGAAGCTGATCGAGCGCGGGCGAGTCTGGGGCGATGCCGCTCTTGGCTGCTTCGCCACCGACGTTGATTTCGATAAGCACGTCCAGCTTCCTGCCGAGCTTGCGCGCCGCTGCGTCCAGCTTCTCCGCCAGCTTCAGCGAATCGATCGCGTCCACGGCGTGGAACAGCTCCGCGGTTCTTGCGGCTTTGTTGGTTTGCAGGTGTCCGATCATGTGCCAATCGGCGTCTTGCAAATCCTGAAGCGCTCCTGCCTTGACTGCAAATTCCTGGACGCGGTTCTCGCCGAACAGGAGCTGTCCCGCTTTATAGGCTTCGCGGATGCGCTCTGGAGGTTGAGTCTTGCTGACCGCCATCAGAATAATTTCGCCCGGGCTGCGTCCAGCGCGGTGGGCTGCAGCAGCGATCCGCTCCTGAACCGATGCTATGTTTTCGGCTACCGACATTAGAAAAGTAGATCACGAAAGCGCTTCGCCGGGCGAAGATCGCGGGCAGGGCCGCCCTGAGCCAAGCCGGGCGTGCCCGCACCACACAATCGTTACATCATTGCCGTGGGCGGCGCCGGTTCGTTGGGATCGCCAGCGCTTGTAAGCGGCAACCAAATCATCAGCCCGGCCAGCAGAACCATGACACCGATACCAGCCAGATAAAGCGGATGTTCGAAGATCTGCGCTGACGTGATCCGCGTCGCCCATGCTGCGGCGCCCTGCAGCCATGATTGGTGGGCAAAGGACAACGCGATAAAAGCTGCCCAAATAAGCCCGAAGACAGATTCACCCGCAATCAGACCAGACGCCGTGAGAACTCCGGCATTCTCCACTCGCGCCTTTTGTGCTTCATTAAGTCCGCGCCGTGTAGCCATCCAATCTCCGAGCGCGCGAAAAACCCCGCCAATGAAAATGGCGAACGTCGTCTCAAACGGCAGATACATGCCAACCGCCACCAGCATGGGGCTCCGCACCTGCATCATAATCATGGCGATGCCGAAGAAAACTCCCACCACCACCAACGGCCAAGGCATGTCGCCGCCTACGATGCCGATGGCCAAGGTGGCCATGAGGCCCGCTTGTGGCGCCGAAAGCTGCCGGCTGCCGAAGCCGAATGCCGTATCCAACAGGTAGAGTGGCCAGTACATTGCCAGGCTTGCGGCGACCACGGCAATCAGTTCTGCCATCTGAATCTTGCGCGGCGTTCCACCTAGGATGTAGCCGACCTTGAAGTCCTGCAGCAGTTCGCCAGCAACGGAGGACGAAACACAAACTACGGCAGCAACTCCCAACACCACGGCCACGCCTTTAATTCCAGAGGCTCCGAGCGACACCATCAGAAGCGCTGCAATCAGCAAGGTCGAGAGCGTCAGGCCGGAAACTGGATTATTGGAGGAACCGATAAATCCAACCAGACTGCCCGACACCGTTGCCATGAAGAACCCGACAACCAGCATGACAACGGCTGCCAACACTGCCGGCCAAACCAGACCCGAGATACGGATGTACAGAAAGCACATGAGCACGAACATCAAAGCAATCAAACCAAAGACCACCTTTGAACTCATGTATTGTTCGGTACGAGAGAGCTTGGCCCGCTGGTCGGCAGTCTGGCGCAGGTCCGACAAGGCCCGGCCAATGCCTGCTGTGAGACTCTTACCCATCTTGAAAAGCGTGTAAGCCGCGCCCACCAGCATTCCACCCACGGCTATGGGACGCACGATGAATCTCCATACCGCTATCGCGATTGCGGCCCAATTGTCGGGTGTATCCGCTGGAAGATAATGCTTAATCTGCGGTCCCAGGAAAAATATGAGCAGGGGGACCATCAATCCCCAGGCCAGCACGCCGCCGGCAAACTGAATCGAGGCCAGCCGCAACCCAATGATGTAACCCACGCCTAGATACGCCGGACTCACGCTGGGAGCTGCGAAGGTGCTGGTGCCGCCGGCGGCTACGACGTTAGCACTGCCGGTGGTGCCGAGACGCACTTGACTACGGCCTAGACTGCCCACGGCAAAATGAATGTCTTTGTCAGCGGCGAAGAGTCCGAAGCGCCCCAGGATATAAACCAGGCCGCCGACACCGATGTTCCAGAAAAGATATTTCGCTGCGTCCGCGCCCCGCCGTCCCGCCTTATGAATTTCTGCCGCCGCGACCGACTCAGGAAAGGGCAATTCCGGATCTTCCACCATCACGCGGCGGACCAATGAAATGAAGAGCACTCCCAGAATGCTGCCTACCATCATCAGTGCGGTCGATTTCCAGTACGCGTCAGCCGGCCGGAATGAAGGCCAAGCCTTCGCGATCACAAATGCAGGGATGGTGAAAATTGCGCCCGCAGCCAGGCCCTCGCCGATTGTGCCCGCGGTTCGAGCAATGTTCTCCTCTAGCAGCGATCCCTTCCACGCCCGCATGGCCGCCATGGCAATGACTGCGGCGGGATATGTGGCCGCAATCGTGATGCCTGCACGCAGGCCCAGGTACGCGTTGGCTGCACCCAGAACGACTGTCATAAGAAGTCCCAGCAGCACGGCGCGGAGGGTGAATTCCTTCATCTCCATGTTCTCGGGCACGAAAGGAACGTGTTTCTTGACACCAGTTCCTGGTTCGGGGACTGGATTGCTCATAGATGGAATCCTCGTAAGGCGTGGGATGAAAGCAATTTCGTGCCGTAACTTATTCAAAACACTAAACGGCGGCACGTTAGCATGCGGACGGGCTGCATTACAAGTGGTGCGGGTTCCAGCCGGGGCCCCACCGAGTCAAACTCCCGATTGGTTTGCTCGTCGCTTAGGGGTAAAATGACGTTAATCGGTTTCTCGCCCCTTCGTAGTTTCGTCGTCCCGAGGTGTAGCGTGGTAAACAACTCTCCCTACCAGCTCTGGTTCCAGCGGCATCTTGAATTTCACTGCGACGATTGCGGCAGCGACAACGGATTCCGTTCGCGGAGTCGGACGTTCTTCGAACGTTGGTTGCTGCCGATTCTCCTCTTACAGCCGGTGCGCTGCGCGGAATGCTTCCGGCGGGATTATCGTTTGTCGTTCGTGCCGGTGAAGGAGCGTCTCCCGGAACCCATCAAGAAGGTGCCGACCGAGGCGCCTCGACCCAATCGTAACGTTGCCTAGTGGACCCGGCCGCCGTTATACTGCTAATCAAGCAGGCAATCGCTGAGTCGCCCTCCCAAGTAAGATTTCTGCGGGCGACACGGAGGCCGTCTTCAGCAGTAGTGGGGACAGAATTCGGGCTAGCCAGGCCAAAGCTGCAGTGGCAAGCCCTTCTATTGCTTCCGGGGCCGTCAAGGTCCGGGCCAACCGAAGCTGGGCTGGCCAGATCGCCGAAAGTTTCTTCGCCGTTTTGTTTCCCTCCGATTGCCGCATCTGCGGAACGCCACTGGTGAGAATTTCGCGTCTCCCGGTCTGCCAGGAATGCCTCGATGCCATGCCTGCTATCGCTGGGGGAGTTTGCGTCGTTTGCGGCGAGAGGTTGTTCTCCCCATACGCGTTCACTAGCGGTCCAGAGGAGGCCCGGTGCGGCCTATGCCGCCGTATCGAACCACCGTTTGCCCGAGCGGCCGCATACGGCAGCTATGAGAGCGGACTGCGCGAGCTGATTCATCTTCTGAAATATGGTGGTGTGCGCCCGGCGGCCAACGTTCTCGGACGAATGCTGGCTGAGGCGATCACGACTCTCGAACCTGAATTTCGAGCGTACTCGGTGGCTGTCATCCCTGTGCCGCTGCACCGTACCAAGCTTCGCCAACGCGGCTTCAACCAGGCAGAGCTGATTGCGAGCGGCGCCATGAAACTCAGCCAGCCGGGAAGCCGCTTGCGTTTGTGCGCGGGCGTGCTCGAGAGAAAGCGCGATACGGCATCCCAAATTGGCCTCACCAGCCACCAGCGCCGGGAAAACCTGCGGGGCGCTTTTGGTGTGGCGCAGCCCGAGTTAGTAAAAGGCCGCGAAGTGCTGGTTGTGGACGACGTTTATACCACCGGTACTACGGTTTCGGAGTGCTCAAAAGTTTTGCGCCGCGCCGGGGCAACCAAAGTTTGGGTCGCCACCGTGGCGCGTACCCTGAAAATCTCGGCACAGCATGCGGAGATCGGACCAGGCCACGAAGACAGTCAGCTAGACGAAAGAATCGGAGCGGATGCAGTTCCGATGGCTAAAGCCGTAGGGACTTAAGAACTTATGTCAGCCAGGATAGAAACCGAGGCAGGGCCACCGGGACGTCACGCCGCCGGCCTGTTTGCGGCGGCGGCGATGCATCGCGACAGCAATGGCAACGCGCTGCACGCGCCCGTGCTAGTGCTGAACGCGTCCTACGAGCCCATCAATGTTTGTGCGGCGCGCCGGGCCCTGGTGCTGGTGCTCAAAGGCGTCGCCATGACGGAAGAGGAGAATGGACACTTCCTGCATGCGGCGCGCATCGCTATGCGTGTGCCCTCGGTAATCCGATTGCTCGAGTACCGCCGCATCCCGCACCAGAGCCGCGCTCTGTCGCGAAAGAATATCCTGCTGCGCGATCGCAACACGTGCCAATATTGCGCTACCGTGTTGCCCTCTGGTGACTTAACGCTGGATCACGTGATCCCCCGCTCTCGCGGAGGCTCGTCCACTTGGGAAAACCTGGTGGCCTGCTGCCATCTCTGCAACCGCCGCAAGGGTAACCAGTTTCCCCTCGAAGCCGGCATGAAGCTGATGCGCGAACCCCGCGCCTTCAACCTCCACACCAGCCGTCACATTATGCGGCTCATGGGCCGTAGCGACGACAAGTGGCGCAAGTATCTCTTCTACTAGGTTTCAAAGTTTCAGAGTTTCAATGTTTCAAAGTGGGAAAGCTGAGGTGCGCTTCTACCCGAAAACCTTGAAACTTTGCAACCTTGAAACCTTACACTTTGGTTGTGGCGCGTTCCTATCGTGAACTGCTCGTATGGCAGAAGGCCAAGGCGCTAGCTGCTCGAATTTACCAGGCCACGGAGCAGTTCCCGAAGCCCGAGACCTACGGTCTAACTTCTCAAATTAGACGGGCAGCGGTTTCGGTGCCCTCAAACATCGCCGAGGGCCAAGGCAGGTTGACGCCTGGCGAATTCTGTCACTTCCTCGGCCAAGCACGTGGCTCTTTGTTGGAACTCGATACTCAATTGGCCATTGCGGTGGATCTGAATTACCTTCAGCCGGATCGCTACAAGGCCTTGGACGAGGATACCTCCCAAGTCCCAGGTCTCCTCAACCGCCCCATCGACTCCTTGCTCAAAGGACGAGCCCAGCCGGGTTCGAAACCCTGAAACCTTGAAACTTGAAACCTTACTTCTGTGGATTCGGCGTCGTCGCGTCCGGCTTCTTCTGGTCCGGATTCTGATCCGGAGTCTGTGGCTGCTTCTGATCCTTTTGATCCGACTTCGGAACTTCCTGCCCCTGATACAGAATCTTCACGCTGGAACCGAAACGCTTGTAGTCTTCGTACTTCACAATCTCGCGGATGTGAATGTCGCCCGTGTTGAACTGCAGAGTATCATCGGCGCGAGTGTAGGTGGGAAACCAGTACTGGTTATCGATCTGCTCCCGCCAGGTGGTGAACTTCGGGTACAGATGTTCTGTCTTGCCCTTCTTCCGGGTGTCGCGAATCTCCGGGACAGCCTGGCCGTAGGTCTTCACGATCTGGAAGTCATGATCGTCCACCCAGATGCGGCCTTGAAAATAACGCTTCTTGCCCACAATCTGTTTGGGAGCAATATCAAAAACAAAACAGTGCAACTGGTCTTCCTGCTGCTGACCGACGTAGAGGATGTTGTATTCCGGAACCTCTTCGGTGGTAAGCACGAAAGGCAGCCGGTTGCGGAAGTCCTGGACGTCGCCTTCGTCGAGCGAGAGACCACCCTGCTCGAGCGAGGACTGCGGCGCAAATACGACGTTTTCGATGCGGTGGCCTTTATCGTCGTAAAGCACGTCGAAGACTTCGTGATACTCCCCGGTGACCGTGTTGCCGTCGCGAGTCTGCACCCTGATGTCTTGGCGGTACGTGTAATGCTCACGGGCATCTTTGAACAGTTTCTCCCGCGCCGCGAAACGTGTGATGATTTCCTCGGCCTTAATGCCCGTGGGCGGCGTGTTATCGAGGGCACCTTCCTGCGCGGTGGTGGGCAGGGCTGCCAGCACACTCGCCAAGAGGGTAAGGAATAGGGCACCGCGGGAAGCCAGTCGCATAACTCTATTTTACTGGATTTGCACTCTCTGTAGAGACATTGCTTGCAATGTCTCTGCGTGCGGCGGCTCGGACCTTGCCATGTTTCGCGGATTGCGCCGGCAGAGACGTAGCAAGCTACGTTTCTACGAAACACGCGGTAGGTTGGCCGAGGGCCACCGCGGCGGCCCTCCCCGACCCCTCTCCGCTCAGCGGGGCCGGGGCGGGCGCTGCAGTTCTGCCATTCATTTGGATGCCGGAGGAGCAAAAGGGTTTGCCGCGCCTCCGAAGACGGAGTCTGGAAGCTGGAAGCTTTCCCCTGCTACACTCATCGGTTTGCCGAGGAGACATCTTATGCGGCGGTTCTTTCTCGTCCTTCTTGCCATCATCGCTTTCACCTTTCCTGCCATCGCGCAAGCCAAACATCCATTCACTTTCGAAGACATGATGAAGCTCAAGCGAGTGGGTGAGCCTGAGGTTTCGCCCGACGGCAAGTGGGTGATCTTCAGCGTTGTCGACGTGGATCTCGAAGCCAACACGAAGACGCCGCACATCTGGATCGTGCCCACGGCAGGAGGTCAGGAGCGGGAGATCATCGCCGACCAGGACGCCGACCGCCCCCGCTGGGCGCCGGATGGCAAAGCATTCGCTTTTATTTCGAATAAAGACCGCGGCTCGCAAGTCTGGATTGCCCGTTTCGACAGCGTGGCAGGAACAGTCTCGACAGTCGGGCGATACACGGACATCGCGACCGAGGCGGGTGGCGAACTCTGGTCGCCCGATGGCAAGAATATCCTTTTTACTTCGGATGTCTATCCCGAATGCGACGGAGCGTCTGACCCTGCAGCTTGCAATGCGAAAAAGGCGAAGGAGGCAGAAGACTCGAAGGTCAAGGCGCTGATCTTTGATCGCCTCCTCTATCGTCATTGGAATGCCTACAAGGCGGGGAAGCGCAGCCACATTTTCATCATTCCGATTAAGCTTCCGCCGCTCGGAAGCGCGGGCGACTATGGACCCCGATTCCCGCTCGACCTCACGCCCGGCGACTTCGATGCCCCCGTCTTCTCGCTCGGCGGGCAGGACAACTACGCCTTCTCGCCCGACGGGCAGGAGATTTGTTACACCTCGAATCACGACAAGAATGAGGCCGCTTCCACGAACAACGATCTCTGGATCGTCCCCGTCAACGGAGGACAAGCCAAGAACATCACCGCCGACAATCCCGCCAGCGACTCGACGCCGCTCTATTCGCCCGATGGCCGCTACATCGCCTACCGCGCCCAGCAGCGTCCGGGATACGAGAGCGACCGCTTCCGGCTGATGCTGTATGACCGCAAGACGGGGCAGAGGAAGAATCTGACGGAGGATTTCGATGAATGGGTGGGTACCTACATCTGGTCCAACGATTCAAAGCGTCTATACTTCGTATATGAAAATGCGGGATCAGCCGTGGTTCGATCCATCGCTATCGATCACTCCTTCAAGACTGCAGCATCATCCGCAGAAGCAGCCAACGGAGGGTTTACCGGCTACGAGCCGTTATCAAAGTCAGGCCTGCTGACACTGCCATTTGGCTACCACGACGACTTGGCACTGGCCGCGGACGGAGACACGCTGTTGTTTACTCACATGTCTCTCAAGGCGCCGAACG
>DATHMS010000094.1:0-7840 GCA_035486795.1 Candidatus Sulfotelmatobacter sp.
ACCTTATTCAGTCAGTTGACCGAATGTGGTCGAGATGTAACTATCCGCGGAAGGGCGCGCGGGCTATTGGAGGTTGAGACTCGGCTGGATTGCACTGACCGTTCGAAATTTGTATTGCTCAAACGTGGCGGCGAAGCCGGCGGCTCTGCGGCGAACCACCCTGCCAACCGCGATCAGCTGAAGAGGCACTTTTCCATCCAGCAGCGAGGGCCACTCAATTCTCATCTCGAGGAGCGCACCAACCGTGATTTCGTCCTTCGTAACCGGCTTCGGTGACGCCACCAAGATCCCGCCGCTGCTCAAGTTGAGCGCCTGACCCTCGCCTGAGAAGAAAGATCCGGAAAGACAACGGAACCGAACGTTGAGATCCATCGGATAGCGGGACTTGAACCTGCGTTCCGCGTGCATGCTTCGGCCCACAGCCAGGAGGCCGTAAGTTGGCACAATGCTAAGCATAAGCCGCAACCTTGAGTGTTTTGTGTTGAATCGGGTTGGCTCGGGGCCCCAATAGGTCGACTTGGAAGACATGGCAAAGCTGGGTTCCGTGCATGACCTCGAAACACTCGGGCAGGCGGGAGTCGCCGATCAGGTGAAGCTCCGCTCCTTGCGGCAGGAAAACGATTCGTCCCTTCCCGGATGGATCGAAGCGGACGGCTGCGAGAGATTCTCTTAATCGATATGCTCGCGGAGCCGGCGCCTCGACCGATTGCGTTGGAGCCCCACGAATTATCGTTGTTACAGTTGCAAGGCAGGTTGCCATGATTCGCTCTCTTTCTTTCTCTTGAAACTTAATGCTTAGCTCAGGGGCTACGTAACAAGGATTGTGTTTCGCGAACCCGGCGGCCCGCTCAGGACGCGGTTTACCTTCGCGATTAGCTCTGCGGGAAGGAAGGGCTTGGCGACACATTCCAAGCCTTGATGAGCACTCCAGTCGTCACCGGACATAAAGAGGACCGGCAGTTGCGAATCGATCCCCCGGACGCGCTCGGTCAGCTCCCAGCCGTTGAGGTTTGGCATCATCACGTCGGTGAGCAGCAGGACAATATTCGATTGATGCTGCTCATAGAAGCGGAGTCCCTCTGCGCCATCGGCGGCAGTGACCACGTCCCATCCGGCGGTTTCCAGGAACCGTTTTGCGAACTCCCGAATGTCCCTGTTATCGTCCACGACTAGAATCGTGCCTCGTTGAGAGTCGTCATTTGTCATAAAGATGTAGCTTTCTTCAGCTCAAATCTTGGACCCGGAGCTATCGACGGGGAGCTAATCAAGTATCAGGCGTTCGCCCTACTTCGGTCTGTTCAAAAGTGTACAGGCGATGATTTCGCCGGCATGTCAATCGTGCAGGATGATGTTGAGCAGCGAGCTGTGAACTTCCAGGCCGCTGCTGTATTGGCCGCTGTACTTGATAAAGCCCAGCTTGCGAAAACGGTTCATGAAAAAACTGACTCTCGAGCGTGTGGTGCCGATGATTTCCGCCAATGTCTCCTGGCTGAGCTTTGGAATCACCGCCTCGGGTTTGCCCTCCTTGCCAAAATTGGCCAGAAGAAGCAGGACCCGCGCCAACCGCTTTTCGCTCGAGTTAAAGAGCTGGTCCACCAAATCTTCTTCAATGCGAATGTTGCGGGACAGCAAGTGGTGAAGCAACATCTCCGAGAAGGCCGGTTCCTCGTGAAGCACACGGATCACGCCGGCTTTTTCCAGGCGCATGATCGAGCATTCCGAGATCGAAGTTGCCGTGGCCATGCGCAAGGACTGACCGGCCAGGCATCCCTCGCCGAAGAAGTCGCCCGCGCCCAAAAGTGCGACCACTGCTTCCTTGCCTTGCTTGGAGATTACCGTCAGCTTGATCTTGCCACTCTGGATATAGAAGATCGCATCGGCCGGGTCGCCTTGCAAGAAGACTTGATGATTCTTCGGATGATCGGCCAGCGTTCTACCCGTCCCAGCATTGGCTAGGAAGCTCTTGGGATCGAACTTCGGCTTGTCGTTGCTCTTCATGCTCGGCTTTATACGGGACGCCATACGGAAACCTTAACGTCCGATTCGGAAACTGGTAACGTCGCCCCAAAGTCCAGCGGCTTTTAACACAAAAACTGCAACGGCGATGACAACCACGGCATTGAGAATCGTCTTGATACTGGAAGCCATCGGGATATAGCGATTCACCAGCCACAACGCTACGCCGACCACGATCAACATAACAACCAAATTCAGCAGAGGCATTTTGTTACTCCTGACTCACACAGAAGCAATCCTCCACCCACCCCCCTGCGCTAGGCAAGCGCTAGAGAATTTCTACTATTACCCCGCAAGTTGTTGAGACTAGTAAAAGAGGGATTGACCGCAGAGCGTCGCTTGACCAAATGCGATCAATCATTTTGCCGCAATTTTCAGAATCGATGTTAGAATAAGCCGACCGCCAATCTCGGCTCTCCGCTGTTTTCGAGACCTTTCACGCGCTTCCCGCCTCAGTCTCTTAGACCACACGGTTTCCTGGATCGACGGGGCGAAGGAGAAGCAATGTACTCCGCAGCCTCGGAGCAAGAAACCAGTAGCTGGCTGGTTAACAATAGCTCGAAGGAACTCGAGTTGTTGCTCAGGACTGTTCTGTGTCAACAGTCCGAACCACTTTTAATCACCGACGACGACGGCTGCTGCCTGGACGCCAGTTCCGGCGCGGCAAAGTTGCTTGGACTTTCGACCGGCGAGATTGTCGGACGACGGATTAAGGATCTTGCGCTGGCCCCGATCGTAACGAACGAGGTGCTACCGGGACGTCACTTGGTAAGCCTGCTTCATAATGACGGCGATACTCAGCCCACGGATTACGCTTTCCTATCGCTCGATGCCGACGGCCAGATTGCCGGCTGGCACCTTGGAGCCGAGCGCACTTACGGATATACGAGCGAAGAGATGATCGGTCAACCAGCAAGCTGCCTCGATCTAGATGACACCCAGCCGGACACCCGCGACCGCTTGACCTGCGAAAGGTGGCATAAGAGAAAGGATGGATCCAGGTTCTGGGCCAATTCGTTAACAACGATTCACAGAAACCAGAATATGGAGGTCGAAGGCTTTGCTCAAGTGGTGCGCGACTTTAGCGCGCGTCACCGCATTAAGGCAGCCGAGCCGGCGATCAGTGGCATCCTATCCGGCGAGTTCGATCGCATCATCGAGGCAAACGACTCATTTCTCAACATGCTTGGATACAGCCGCGAAGAGTTCACAGGTGGCGCGTTGCGGTGGGCCGATATCGTGGCGCCCGAATGCTTGGCTTTGCAGGAGCACGCCCATGAAGAAGGCTTGCTTCACGGCGCCTGCACGCCGTTTGAAATCGAGTACGTTCGCAAGGATGACACCCGGATGCGCGTTCTGGTGGCGAGCGCGTTGCTACCTCCGTCGCCTTTTCGATGGATCGCTTTCGTTCAGGACCTCACCGCGCGGGATCGCGCTGAGAAGATCGCGGACCAACCCGGCGCTTCGCCTGAATTTGAGGAGATCGTCGGCACCAGCGCGGCGCTCAAGCGCGTCATGGGGCAGGTGGAAATCGTGGCGCCCACCGATGCCACGGTGTTGGTGCTGGGCGAAACCGGCACTGGAAAAGAGCTGATAGCGCGCGCTATCCATAAAACCAGCGGCCGCCGGAATCGTCCTTTTATCACGCTGAACTGCGCTGCCATCCCCACCGGGCTTTTGGAGAGCGAGCTGTTCGGTTATGAACGAGGAGCGTTCACCGGCGCGTTGACGCAAAAGATCGGACGTTTTGAGAGGGCCCACCAAGGTACTTTGTTCCTGGATGAAGTGGGGGATATCCCACTCGAACTTCAACCGAAGCTGCTACGCGCCTTGCAGGAGAAGGAATTCGAACGCTTAGGCGGCACCCGCACCATACCCATCGACGTCCGGTTGCTGGCGGCGACGAATCGCAATCTCACGCAGATGATGGGCGATAAGCTGTTCCGCAGCGATCTTTACTACCGGTTGAAGGTCTTCCCAATCACGATCCCGCCCTTGCGCGAGCATCGCGAAGACATCCCCGTGCTGGTCCGGCACTTCACTCAAACCTACGCCGCCAAGATGAATAAGCAGATCGATAAGATTCCCTCGGAGACGATGCAGGCGCTGGCGGCGTGGCCTTGGCCCGGGAACGTGCGGGAGCTCGAGAACTTCATTGAAAGGTCGGTAATTCTCTCTCCTGGATCCACGCTACGTGCGCCTTTGGCTGAGATCCGGGCCGATTCCGCCGAAGCTCCGGCTGGCGAATCACTCGCGGAAGTGGAGCGGGAATACATTATTCGAGTTCTCAAGGAATCGAATAGCGTAGTCAGCGTCGCGGCCACTCGTCTCGGAATGCCCCGAACCACATTGAACGCCATGATGCGCAAGCTCGAGATTTCGCGCAAGGATCTCTAAACCACAATTCCAATTGGCGCGAGACATGCTCTTAGCACTTGCCTAGGAGCTACCAGCATGAATTGGGATCAAATCGAAGGCAAGTGGAAGCAGTTTACGGGATCGGCGCGGGAGCGTTGGGGTAAGCTCACCGATGATGACTGGCAGACTATTGGTGGTAAGAAGGACCAATTGATCGGGCGAATTCAAGAACGATATGGAATCGCCAAGTCAGAGGCCGAAAAGCAGGCCGATGAGTGGTCCCGCGCGCTGAAGCAGCCGCAACCGGACAATCACTTGGCTAGCCGTCTGTAGCAGCCGCGCCTTTTATTCCTCGGCGATTCGGGCGAGTGTGAGCAATTGTGAGCAGATTCCTCTTCAGGACACGCCTAGAATCGTTACCGTGGCTTAGAAGCCATCCAGGCAGCCCCGGATAGTAAAACGCGGGCCGACCAGGAAAGGAAATACCCGTATGCGCAACCTTCCCCTTCGCTCCCTCTTGTTCGCACTCATGATACCGGCTCTACCAGCGGCATCGTCCGCGCAGATTATTCTCTCCATCGGGTTCGCTCCACCTCCGCTTCCCGTGTACGAACAGCCCGTTTGTCCTAGCGAAGGTTATATTTGGACGCCCGGATACTGGGCTTACGCTCAAGAGGGATACTTCTGGGTGCCTGGTACGTGGGAAATGGCGCCTGAGCCCGGTCTCCTCTGGACCCCCGGTTACTGGGGTTGGGGCGACAACGCATTCGTCTTTAACGAGGGCTACTGGGGCGCCCAAATCGGGTTCTACGGCGGCATAAACTACGGCTTCGGTTACGCCGGTGTGGGCTATCAGGGCGGATATTGGAACAACGGAGCGTTCTTCTACAATCGCTCCGTAAACAACGTGGCGAACGTCACCAACGTCTACACCAAGACCGTGGTCATAAATAACGTCACAGTGAACAATGTGAGCTACAACGGGGGCGCGGGCGGACTCTCTGCTCGGCCAACCGCGGCGGAAGAGACGGCCACACATGCGAAGCACACACCGCCCACCTCCGTACAGACCCAACATGTGCAGAGCGCGAGCACGAACCATGCGCTCTACGAGTCGGTGAATCAGGGCAAGCCGGCGATCGCGGCCACAGCGAAACCTGGGGAATTCAGCGGAGGTGGCGTAGTGGCAGCCAAAGCGGCGGCTCCGTCCTATAAGCCGGTCACCGCTCGCGCGACAGCCCCGGCAGAAGCCAAGAGCGTCGCTTCGCGCCCCGCGACGCCGGCTCATGCTAGCGAAATTAAACCTGCTGAACGACCCGCTTCCAACACGGGCAATGCGCAGGTGGATAAGAAGAACCGCCAACAACAGGCCAAGCTAGACGCCAGTCAGGCACAGGAGCGGCAGCAGCTGCAGCAGAAGCAGGATCAGGACCACCAGCAGTTGATTAAGACCAAAGCGAGTCCGGCCGCCACGCAGAAGGTGGAACAGAAGCACCGGCAGCAGACCCAGCAAGTGGCGCAAAAACATGAGGCGCAGCAGCAAACATTGCAAGTCAAGCAGCAGCCACCGGCCAAGAAGGCCCCTCCGGCGAAGCCTATCGTTGAGAAAAAGGAAAACTGAGCTGGTCATCACACCATTGCGGGAGCAGCGGGCTCAAGAGTCAGACGGAAAGGACGAAAATGCTAATAATAATCATAATTTTGTTGTTGCTGTTTGGAGGGGGCGGAGGATACTACGGCCATAGCCGGTGGGGTCCCGGAGGCGGGGCCGGGATAGGATTGGGAACCGTTGTGGTGATTCTCCTCATCGCCTACCTGCTCGGACTCTTCCGCTAATTGTTAAGTGGGCTGGGCCAGGATCTGGCCCACCACCCCATGAAATCTTCTACGCGATCCTGCGTCCTTGAAATAGCCGGATCACTAAAACAACCAACGCAACTGCGAGCAAAAGGTGAATCAGACCGCCCATCGTATACGCTGTGACCATTCCGAGCGCCCACAGCACCAGCAGAATGATGAATATCGTCCAAAGCATGTTTTTCGTACTCCTTCGAAGCTATGCAATGCATGACGGGGGCCGAACGACGAGCGTGCGTTGGCGGAGAACATGCATTAGTGAAATCGAGAGAGGTGAAAGATGAGAAGAGTTTTATTGACGACTTTGGCACTTGCGCCGCTGTTGTCGGCGGCTTCTGATGGACCCAAGCGCTTAAACGCCGCGGCCGATGTATTTTCCGAAGTGATGGCGGCGCCGGATAAAGGCATTCCTAGGGAGCTGTTGGAAAACGCACACTGCATCGTAATTGTGCCGGCTCTCAAGACGGCGGCTTTCGTATTTGGGGCGAAGTATGGCAAGGGTTATCTTTCCTGCCGGAGCAGGAACAATACCGGATGGTCGGCGCCCGGCACGGTCCGTGTGGAAGGCGGCAGTTTCGGTTTCCAAATTGGCGGCTCAGAGACCGATGTGGTCATGTTGGTGATGAATGACGAGGGAGAGGGTAAACTGCTCTCCAGCAGGTTCACTTTGGGTGCGGAGGGATCAATCGCCGCGGGTCCGGTGGGACGCACAGCGACCGCGCAAACCGACGCCCAGTTGCACGCCGAGATTCTTTCCTGGTCCAGGTCGCAAGGGTTGTTTGCGGGCATCGCGTTGGAAGGCGCAACGCTGCGGCAAGACCTGAACGATAACGCGGAGCTTTATGGGGGCAGGAAACTGGAGAATCGGGAGATCGTGACGCAGCATGTGCATCCGCCAAAATCGGCCGCGCGGCTGTTGGTTTTGCTGAACAAATACTCGAGACACGAGCACGTGAAAACGAACGCGAGCCGTTAGAGTTTTCCCCCAACGCTACATCGGGCCGTGGTGGCACGCACCGCGGCTCTTTCTATTTCACCTGACCACACTCGGTCAACCGACCACATATGGTTAGCGAAACGCCTCCCGGAAGCCATCAACACTCAACAGATCCCGTGAAAGAGGCGCATCCCGTGCACAACTCCAGACGTCGCAAAAAGGATCGAGGTTTAGAAAGATGAAGTTTTCAAGCTTATTTCTCACGCTGTGCGGATTCGCAATAGTCCCGGCTGTGCTGGCACAAGCGCCGACGGACTCAAGGAGCCGTGGAAACGGGCGCTACGCCGATTTATCGCATCACCGTGGTTGCGAGAACAACGAAAGCCATCAACTATAACCACCGCAGCGGATCGACGACGCGGACATGGAAAAGCTCGGCCCTGCCACGCAGTTCGGCCATGAGTATTTGACCAACGTCGGCGAAGTCCTCCTGAATCACAGCGGGAAAACTAAATTGGACGCAACCACTCAACTGCAATCCTTCGGTTTGATCGTCACCGCCGAGCCATACTTCGCCGTCACGCAGCCGAGCGACGTGGTGGTGATGGAGAACTTCGTGAGGAAAGACACCACCGGAACGATCGAAGAGGTAGACGCGAAATACGAATTGCT
>DATHMS010000095.1:0-10886 GCA_035486795.1 Candidatus Sulfotelmatobacter sp.
CGCTGTAGGCAAACCCATTGGTCGCGGAAGGATTGCAACTTGTGTTGAAGCCGGGCAGTGCTGCAATCAGCGTTGTCGCCTGCGTTACGCAAGGTGTCGTAGAGCCGCTCAGGTTATATCCAGCCGCGATGGAGGGGTTGAGTCCGCCGGGACGGAAGAAATTCATCAAAGCGGCGTCTACGTAAGGAAACGGGCTACCCCCGGCTGGGTTGCACGTGACGGTGAAGGGACTAGCGGGAGGAGGTTGGTTCGCAAGGACTGCGTCGTAATACGCCGCTTCGTAGTTGGCGGTCATCAAGTCCCCGCGGATGGTGTTGGCGTTAATGGGGCGATTGAGGTGGCGTCCGCCATTGAAGTTATAGGCGAGATTTAGGGCGAAGCCGCCGCCAAGATCGCGTTCGACGCTGATGTTAGCCTGCTGCGCATAGGCGTATACGAAGCCCTTTGCCTGTGGATAGCCGAACGGCTGAAAGCCAAGCGGCAGGAACGTCGGATTGCTCGGGTTCAAGTTCAAGTAGTTCTGGTTGAGGAACGCCGACCCCGGGAAGTTGAGTGCCTGGAACTGTTGCTGGTTGGGCTCATATCCAAGGGCATTCAGCACCAGAGGATTAACCGTGGGCGAACACGGAGACGCCACGTTTCCGCCAGGCCCTGGCAACAGCCCCTGGAAGATTGGGATCGCATTCAGATTGCCGGCGGCCCCGGCAACGGTGCATGCCGACGTTCCGGCGAATGCCAACTGGCCACTGGTAGAACCATCGGAGGCGTCGCCGAGGAAGTAAAGCCCCAAAAGCGGGTGGTCGTAGAACAAACCGTAGGAGCCGCGAAACACTGTCTTGCCGTCGCCTTTCGGATCCCATGCCATGCCGATGCGTGGCTGAATATTGTTCTTGTCAGTCTGGATACCCTTCTGTAATCCGAGATAGTTATATCCAGCCAGGGCCAGTGGTGTAGGCGGTTTGAATTGCGGCGCGATTTCCACGTCATAGCGTAGTCCGTAGTTCAAAGTGAAGGTGGGACGGACCCGCCACGAATCCTGCCAGAAAACTCCGATGGGAATGTTGTGGAATGAATCGCTCGGACTTCCGAGGCCCTGGATGAAATCTCCAGGCAGGCCCAAACCATAGGTTTGCACTGCTGAGAACGGTGGCAGAGACGACTGGATCGATGTCGGCAGGGAATTGAAGATGGTACCGGGGATCACATCGCTGGCGGACAGCCCGCCGAAGTCATAGACACCGCCATAATTGACCGTGAAGGTGGCAGTGATGGGTAAGTAATTGAAATCGGCACCGAACTTGGTGTTGTGGCGGCCGATCGTCCAGGAAAAGTTATCGGTGAACTGATAGCGGGTTTCGACACGCTGAATGTAGGAGTAGGGTTCGCGACCGAAATAAGCGAAGCCGGGTATGTTGACGGCTGGGTCGGAGCCGCCCGGGATTTGGGTATTGTAGAAATAGGAAAGCCCGCGGCGCGCATATTGAAAGCGGAACTCATTGACCTTGTTATTGCCGACGGTCAAGGTGTCTTGAACAACTCCGGCAACATCGCGGTAGGTTTGCTGGGAGGTGCGGGAATAAGCGTTCTGCCCCTCGGGCTGGTCCTCGCCGCTTACTTCGATCCCTGTGACGGTGCTGGGGCTGACGTTGACGCGGAGCATCAGGCGATTGTTGGTGTTGATGTTGTGATCGATGCGTAATGAATAAAGGCTGGTGCCTTCAAAGACGGGGAAATTTCCCTCCTGCGAGGCCAGCGTCTGGTAGGACTGCGGCACGAAGCACGTTCCGGGCGTTTGGCAGGTTGAGAAAAATCCTGGCAATCCACCCATCGCTGCGGGCCAAGCGCCATTTACAGCCATTCCGGAGGCAGCCCCGGTCAGCTCGGAGTAGAACTGCAGGAACGGAAGAAGCGGCGGGGGTGGCGCACCCACAAACTGTTGAAGAAAGGCAGCCTGACCCTGCGGTCCGCCCGTGGCCTGAATTTCAAACGTTCCTGCCGGTGCGCCGAAGAAAGGAGATGCATCGAAAGGCACCAGTCCGAATCCGCCTTGGCCGATGTCGGAGAATCCGGTTTCGTGTCGGCGCGTAATTTCGTAAGAGAAATAGTAAAACGTCTTGTCTTTCTTGATCGCACCGCCGAAAGCAGCGCCGGCCTGCACCCGAGTATAGGCGGGATTGGGAACCGTGCTGAATGGGTTCACCGCCTGAAAGTTCCGATTGCGCAGGTAGCCGAACACGTCGCCGTGAAAATCATTCGCTCCGGAGCGCGTGATGATGTTGACCACTCCGCCGGCCGCACGGCCGTACTCCGCACTGTAGCTGTTAGTAATGATCTGAAACTCCTGGACGGCTTCCTGGGAAACGGTAGAGCGCACCCCGTTCACCGAGTTGTCGGTAGCGTCAGCGCCATCCACGTTTACCAGGTTCGAACGGGCGCGCTGGCCGCTCATGTTGAGGCCGGAGGTGGGAGCGGCGCCGGTGTTCGGTGCGTTGTCGCGCACGACCTGAGAATCGGTGAGGGTGAAATTAATGTAGTTGCGGCCATTGATCGGCAGATTGTCGATGCGGCGTTGCCCAATCGTGTCCGTGGTCGAGGTGCGCGAGGTCTCTACCAATTCCGCCTGTGAACTCACTTCCACGACTTCCCGGCCAGCCGCAACCGCGAGGGCGACGGGAAGATCCACCAGCCCGCCGACGGTGATGCTCACATCTCTGGCTTCGGTTTTGCCAAAGCCCGGGGCTTCTACCGTGACGGTATAACTCCCTGGCGGCAGCAGGCGGACACCGTAGCCGCCTTGGCCGTCGCCGGTGGCAGTGCGTTCCAGACCTTTGCCAACATCGCCTACCGTAACCGTCGCGTTGACCACGAGGTTGCCCTTGGGGTCCTTCACGGTTACGTGCAGGTCGCCGGTGGCGACACCGCCCTGGCCGAGGGCGAACGAGCAGAGTAACCCAACGAGCAGTGCGACGGAAAAAGTCTTCAGGTTACGGATATTTGTTCTGCGGATCATAGAGTCTCCTTGACTCCGACCACTCGAAAGCTGCGGCAGAAGCAACTCCAACGATGTTGATCGAGTTACGCACAAAACGGGCGAAGGGTTCTGCGGGCTGGCACGTCCCCGCTGGTTTTTACACCAGAACGGGTGACGAAAACAAGGAAGGAATGATCAGAGGTAGTGGGCAAGTAAACTCGACACGTCGCTGATCCACTGTAATGCCAAGACTAAAGCTGGAAACATGCCCACACAGCGTTTGTGATCTACGCAAATCTACTGCAGCGCAGAGAGACGAACTGGGACGGCGGGATTCTGCAGCCTGCCCAGGAGCATGGCCGTACCGCTCAGTTGTTCATAACGGTCTACCACTCGCACGGCCGCGAAATCGGAGTTGGGCCAGGCCAATGCCAGATAAATCCGCGCCAGCGCCACCGTGGTGTTGCGACGGAGCAGCAGTGCATCATTCACCACGCGTTGCGCAGCTCCGGCAATGCGAGGGTCATCACTAACTAGAGCGATCTCGCCCACGCTTACCAGCACGACCGCGTTTCTTGCCGCGACCTGGACGTAGGCGGCCATGGCGCGCAAACGCTCGCGACGGACCACGCGGAACTGAGCCGGCGGCAAGCGCCGTCGCAGGTAGTCGTCCTCGGCAGGGTTGATCAGATTGCGGAAAGCTTCGATGTCGATCGCTTGGATGGTTGCGGTCGCGGCCAGGCCAGTCCTTTCCCTGGCCTGCAGGCTTCGGGTTACGGCCACGCGCAAGATAATGCTCAGCGCAAGAACAGCGGCGGTGACGAGGACGATGGCCAGATTCATTGGTGTATGAGACGCTCCAGTTCGTGATTCAAGACTTCGAGATTGTGCTCGGGCAGGCGCACCACGGACGCTCGTGGCGCCTTTTCCGGCCCGAGGAGATAGTAGAGCCAAAGCAGGACGCAGATTTGGTAAGTCGCCATGTTGAGGAAGTCGAGGAGAGTGCGCTGCTCGCGGAGGCCGCCGTTAGCCACCACCGCCCACGTTGCCAAATGCACGCACGCCGATATGCCCAGGCCGAGGGAGATGCCGAAGGTCTTTGTGTTCCAAGCCAGATGGAAGTATGCAGCAAACAAAAAAATGGACAGCAGAATGCCCGACTCGATCAAGTAGATAGTTTGTTCGAGCAGATGCTCGCCCGATATCAGCCAATAGGGATTGTCCCTCTGCGCGAACGATGCGGCACCCACCGCCACAAACACCAGGACAACCCCAACGCCCCGAATCAAATTCTTACCGAGCCTGGCTATCGACGAATACGAGCCACAAAGGTGCGAGAAAATCTCCGCGATCACGCTGAGTTTCAGCACGACCTCAACCAGCAGGCATACCCAGACAATTCGCCAAAAATTCTCCGCCGAGACCCACGGGGCAAGGTCGGCGGCATACAAGACCAATTGCGCAGCCGCACCCAGAAATGCGAATGCAACGAACGCAGGGAACTGCCTCTGAAGATTTCGCCGCCACATCAAAACGCCGAGGAGGATCAGCAGAACGTTCGGGGCCAGCCAAAGGCAGTGCCAAAGAAATGAGTGCGCCTGCAGCATAAGACTCGCGGAGGCACTATACCGCGTGTCGCTGCAGGCGGCAACGTCATCGTGAACTGCGTTCTATTTTCGTAAATGTCTCGGCTACGGTTTGCACATACCGCCGTTGCAACTGGTCCCGACGGGGGTTCCATCGGCATGGACCAGGGTGGGAACTGCGAAAGTGTTGAGGAAAAGCAGGGCTGCGGCGACTACGAGTAGAGTGCGTTTCACGGTTTTTCTCCTTGTTTTGGAAAAGCGAGCCGTGATACTTTCATGCTTTGCGCCCGGCGGGAAAGATCACGCAAGACGCCTAAGAGTTCGGAATTCGTAACAAGATGACGCTGAAATCTGCGCTGCAGGATCTGCGGGAAACCACGCTGGCTGCCGTTTCCGGCTTGCTGGCGAAGCTGGCCTATCTAGGCTCTCTGCGCCGCCGGGGGGGTGGGTACATCCACTGGGGCATGTCGCTGGTGCATGGAGAGGAATCGTCAGATCGGGCGCTGAAGACGGCTCACTCTGAAGTGTTGTCTACCGTGCTCAGGACGCCGATTTCAGACCTGCTGGAAGACTTGCAGGAATCGAGCCGGGACAAGCAGAAGAACGCG
Source organism: Candidatus Sulfotelmatobacter sp. (assembly GCA_035486795.1). GTDB lineage: Bacteria > Acidobacteriota > Terriglobia > Terriglobales > Acidobacteriaceae > Sulfotelmatobacter. Next base: position 5,166 of record DATHMS010000095.1, read on the forward strand.
GCAGCCTACGTCGAGGATTTGCGCGAACAGTTCAGCGAACTACTGCCGTCATCGCAGGATACCGCTTCCGCCCGCCACCTTAATTCAGTGCTGGTTGCGCTTTCGACCCTGGAGAAGAACCGAAAGCGTGCCACTCCGTCAGCTTCATAGCGATCCCCACAACCTGCCCGATGATCTCCGCTTCCTGGGGATGGCGCAAAACCCGAACCGGAACCGGCGACAACGGATGCGGCTGCAAGATGAGGTCGTCCCGACGCATGCTGCACCAGCAGCAAGTATGTCCGTCGCGGGTTTCCACGAAATAAATAGGGCGTTCGTACTCGGACCGCCACGAACCTTCTACGACCTTATTTCTGGTCTCATCCACTTGGATAAAACTGCCAGGAGCCAGAATCGGGTACATGGTTAAGTCCTGGTGACCGATGTATCCGTAAGTAAAATCGCTGTGCGCGAATTGCGCCAGATACGCCAAAGGCACCAGGCCCCACTGCTCCACCATGCGCCCCAGATTGCTGGTGCGTTGCTGGTCAAATCCCGGATCCATGCGGATCGGCATTTGCACCGAGGACAACCCGGACAGAGCTTCGGAGACGTGTGACCGCGGCGGAGAAATCATGCCGAGATCTGCTGCCAGATTGTTCATGTCAACGCCGTACCAGGCGAGCAGCTCCCGCAGGTCACGCCGGTAAATTACCGCCAGGGTGTAAAGGCGGAAGATGCTGGGCAAAACCCCTTTGGTCTCAATGTCCGACAAACGGCTGGGAGGAATGGAGAACTCCTCATTGCGATATTTCTCGGCCATGCGTGCGCTCGAAGTCTCAATGTCGCGCATGGTCAAGCCCAGTTTTTCTCGCAGCGTTCGAAGGCTTTTGCCGGCTGGGAGCATGAGTTGTCCTCCACAGGGAGTGGCCGCAATCATAGCAGGACGTACAGTTTTGTGTCACGACTCGTGCAGGAGTTTTCCTTGCGCGGTGCTTGTTACGATTTCAGAACAAGCCGAACCCGCGTCCAGTCAAGGAAGTCGCTGATATCGTGCCCGGAAGTGAGCACGCCGTCTGGTCGTCCGGCAGGCGTGAACTGAACTTGGTTGTTCGGATTTCGTAACAGACCACGCAGAAAACTCCCAAAACGTCGTTTGTGAGCCCAGGTTTCCATTCAGAAACGACGGGACTATGGACGCGGTTGTGTGGCAGGGCGTGTGTGGCGCGGACACTGCTGTACGCGTGCGTCCAGCGCCAGGATTCAGATCCTTTCAAGCAAGAACGACGAAGCCAGGCCTCGTACCGCTGGATTTCATGACAAAAGAGCGTTGCCCAAATTTCACGGAGCGGACCGCTCCACTCCGCTCTCTTCCCTGTGCGCCGTCTTGCACGCCCAAGCCATCCTCGGAGTATTATGCGCAATCCCGACCTGCCCCTGCGCATTAAGCACAATGATCCCGCCATGCCCATCCAGCCGCTGCTTTAGATAATTCATCGCTTCCTGCGCCGCCCACTCCGGCAGATTCCCCGCCAAGACCCGATCCGCCGTCCATTTGGCCAGCACCAGCTTCATAATCGGCTCGCCCCATCCGGTTGTCGACACCGCCGCGCTCAGATTGTCTGCATAACATCCGCACCCAATCAGCGACGAATCGCCCAGCCGTCCCGGAGCCTTGTTCAAAGTCCCTCCCGTAGAAGTAGCCGCAGCAATGTTGCCGGCGCGGTCCAAGGCCACGGAGCCCACGGTATCGTGCGAAACCTCCGGCGCAAACATCTCGCTTCCCGGCATCGGGTGCCCTATTTCTCGTGCGTCTCTTTCGCGAGAAGTGGGAAACTTGGCCTGATACTCTCGCAGCCGCTCCACCTCGCGCGGAATGATTAGCTCCTCGTTCGCGCATAACTCCACGCCATGCTCCGCCGCAAACCGCTCCGCGCCTTCGCCCACAAAATAAACATGCGGACTCTCACTCAAAATCTTCCGCGCCACCCGCACCGGATTCCGCACCCGCTCCACGCACCCCACGCCCCCAGCCCGCAAGCTAGCCCCGTCCATGATCAAAGCATCCAGCTGCACTTTGCCATCTCGATTCAGAAAACTCCCCCGCCCCGCGTCGAAGGTCTCGTCGTCTTCCATAATCAGAACAGCTTCCTCAACTGCATCCAGCGCCGCCCCGCCACGCTCCAGGACCCGCCAGCCAGCCGCCAGCGCATTCTTAACCCCAAGCAGATGCGCCTCCACCATGTCATCCGGCATGGCCCAGGCCCCACCGTGAACTACGAGAACGGGATTGGTTGGCAAGAAGAATTCCCCAGGAGAAAAAATGGACTGATCAGTCTAGCAGGGCACGCCTGGGACGGACACTCGTCTGCGCCAAGTTTGTCCCCGTCGGAAATGCAAGCAGTGAGAACAACTCTATTTCGGGGAACTGGGCCTGCCCCAATAAGCGCAGCAGTTGCGTGCACAGTCGTCTCTCGTGAGGCAACCCAATGAATCTGATCTCCGGGCGAGGTCAGATCGGCCCTTGGTAACGGCGCAACCGGACCGCTGCAGCGAGGAATATCGCGGCGACAGCCATGCCGATCCACAACGCAGGACTGCTCAGAAAACTACCCGCGGCGATATGTATCATCGGGTCGGTTGGGAACATATTTGGCGATGTCGAGGCTACAGTCGGCGCAGCGCCGATCAATCGGCCACCGACCAAGGCAGCGAAATGCCAGGTGTGGAAGACAATCTGCTCGATCCCGGCGATGACCAGCAGCGGCAACGCCGCCCATAAAAATGTCGCCCGGCGCGGCCATCCCGATACGAGCAGCAGCCAGCAATAAATTGGTGCGGGCCACAGCGCATGAGCCGTGAGAACGTGGTACAGCAACAGCAGCGACATTCTCAAGAACGGCAAGTTTGTCCACAGTGTCGGCACACTCAGGCCACTACTCAGCATCACGGCGGTGCTCACCAGCAGCATGAGCCACTGCATGGCGACGGTGATCGCAAAGGTCAGCACCGGCAGAACAGCCAGCGGAATGCTCGCTTTCGCAAGCACCGTGGTGAGATCAGAAACCGGTAGCGACTTCCAGAAAAGAATGCTGCGGTCGCGGCGCTCGCCGTACAACGCGTCAAGACAATAAAACACGCTCACGACGATACCCGTAAGCATCATTACACCTGCTGCGGTGTCGTACGGCGCTTGAGGTTGCGCCGGATTGAGCCTCAAAGGCTCTTCCCAGATGCCGGCTATCGCGCTGAGAGAGAAGCCCACCACAGTGACGGCGGCAACCACCAGCGGCGCAACATAGATCGATCGGTTCTCCCACACTTCGCGTCGCACCGACCAATAAAAGGGCCGGGTCGCCGGCATGACTGCGGGCATGATTCTCTGCGGGTCAACAGTCTCTGCGTTCGCTTGCGTATTCATTGAGCCACTCCTGGTGCTTGCCCGGCCCGAGCGCCTGGCTTATCTCCCAACATGGCAACGAATAAGTCGGCAATGCTAGGCGTGCGCACGTCGCCAAGTGCTGCGAGTTGATCGCGATCGACCCGGTCGAACAGCAAAATGCTCCGGCCCAGCACCTGGCGCTCGTCAATCGGCTTGAGCGCCCGAGCCGCCACGACCTGCTCCGGACGCACCGCCACTTCCAGGTAACGCGTCTCGATTTCTTCCATGCGGCAATCGAGTACGATGCGCCCGCGGTTGATGAACATGAGATCGGTGAGGACGTGCTGAAGGTCTTCCACCTGATGGGTGGTCACGACAATGGTGCGGTTGCGATCGAAGTAGTCGTTCAGCAGTGAATCGTAGAATTGCTTGCGATACAGGAGGTCGAGGCCCAGTGTCGGCTCGTCCAGCACCAGCAATTTTGCGTCAATAGCCATGACCAGAGCGAGATGCAATTGGGTTACCATGCCCTTCGATAATTGCCTCACCTTGCTGGTGCGGCGGATGTCGGTCTTGGCGAGAAAACCTTCCGCCTTTGCACGATCGAATCGCGGGTGTACACCTGCGAGATAGGCGAGCGCCTGCGAAACTCTGATCCACCGTGGCAGCACGGCCACATCGGCAATGAAGCAGACATCGCGCATCAGCTGATCGCGCTCCGTCCAGGGGTCGCGTCCGAGCACCTTCAGTTCTCCCTGATAGCGGGTAAGGCCGAGAATCGCGTTCAGCGCCGTGGTCTTGCCCGCGCCGTTGGGACCGATGAGACCGAGAATGCGGCCCTCGCCCACACGCAAATTCACGCCGTCCAACGCGGTTGTTGTGCCGAAGGCTTTGCGCAGCCCGCGTGCTTCGATCACTGTCATTTCTCCGGCTCCCCTTTTGCAGAATTCGACGACGGGCGGCTTGCGGCGCCATCCAGCAGTTCTTCGGCCTTCAGGCCAAGCCGCTGAATAGTCGCCGAGATCCTGGGCCATTCTTCCGCCAGAAATTTCTGCCGTTCGCCCTGCAGCAGCAGATCGCGCGCGCCCGCAAGCACGAACATGCCGCGTCCTCGTCTGCTCTCGACCAGTTGTTCGTCCACCAGTTCTTGATAGCCCTTGAGAACCGTGAGTGGATTGACTCGATATTCGGCCGCGACATTGCGTACCGAAGGCAGCGGATCCCCTTCCTTGAGCACGCCATCGAGTATCATCGCGACGATCTTGTCGCGAAGCTGGCGGTAAATCGGCTGACTGTCGTTCCACTCACGGTCCATCAAACCCTCGGAAAGCTCCCTGCAACAGACGTTGCATGAGAGCGCACGCGCGTTAGTTCGTCCGGCGCAGGTCGAAGTGCGCATGGATTGGCTTGTCTTTCATCATGAACGTCCAGTCCTCGGTGTGATGGTTGGCGTCGATGATGGTGAACACAGAATGGTGCATGTGGTAGTCCGTGCTGCCGCTGATGTCCTTTAACTCGAACTCGACCGTCTTGCCATCGGGCGACATCTTGCCAGTCATACGAGGCCGGTTCCCCGCGTCGCAATAGTGAATCAGCGTGAGCTGGTCTCCGTCAACGTAAAGCATCGTGACCGGATGATCGTACTTGGTCGCATCCAACGGCGTCCCCGCTTCCTGCAGCTCGTGTACGAGCGTGTTCCCCCTCGAGGTCACGCGCAGCGAGACGTGGAGCGGCTTGCCGTTTGACATCTCCGGCATATCCGCGACCGTGACCGGGCCTTCCCACTCTCCGGCCAGGCTTTTCATGGTTGTGAAGGACTTCTGCGCCTCCGACGGCACAGAAGCCACCGGAGACTTTTGCGCGTCGGACTGGGCAAAAGCCGCGGCAACGATCAGAACGAATAGAACGGAAATTGCGATTCGTGATTTCATGGTCATTTCTCCTTAGTCTCTTTTCTCGATGTAGCTAGGCACTCGGTTCAACCTCTCAAGCTGTGAGGTTCGCTCGCAAACCAATCTCGGAAATGCGATTTGCGACTGAGTGATATAGTTAACTATAACACTATAGAAAGTGCAAGCATTTTCTGGCTTTTCCTTTCTCCCTCCCGTGTCCCTCAGTTATGAACTTTAAAATCAATAGTTTGCAAACACGACAACGTCCAGGAATGCGAACTTTGTGCTACTCGGCTCAGCTTCTTGATGGCGTGATTTCCCGTGGCGGGCGCGGGGGGCGGCGAGCGACGCCCGTCAGGGGGGCGTCAATTCTGTCTGACAGTTACGCTAAAGAAACACGCTTTTGACATCGTTCCATGAAGACGAGGAATATGGCCAGGAAAGAGCGATATATATTAGCCAGGAGAG
>DATHMS010000096.1:0-4538 GCA_035486795.1 Candidatus Sulfotelmatobacter sp.
CACAGGTCCCCCGAGATAGATCGGATCCGAGCGGTCTTTGGCGGCATTGAGATTAAGAACTCGAGAGAGCGGAACATCGGTGCGCCGGTTGAGAATCACTCCGACTGCGCCTTTCCCATCGTAGTGAACCAGCAGGATCACTGTTCCTGCAAAATTCGGGTCGCCGAGGTTGCGGGCCGCCACCAGCACCTTTCCAACACCCAAATCCTGGGGATTCTTCAATTGAAGATTCTTGAATTGAATTCGAAGCGATTCCGCTCTGTAAACGCTGCCCCTTCCATCCGCCGCCAAAGCAACGGCAGTGAACAACATCACGAACAGAAACCGTTTGCGCAGGGACATGATCGCTATCCTTCCCACACGAACGAACTGACGATCTACAGGCTACAACTTAGCGGCATCTGTAGCGGAGGCAGTCATCGTTCCTGAAACGAACCGATTCAACGAAATTCAAAGCAGTGGTGCTGGGAGTGTAGCCGGCAACACGGACCTTTCGATCCGATTCCACGAAACTTCCGGTTTGCAGGCTAGCCGCCCGACAGTGATGGGAGTGGCAAGGTGCGGGAAGGCGATATATCGGTACTCATCCGAGCCTCGATGAGCGCATCGGCGATTTGGCTGCAATCGGCTGATCTGTGGGGGTCCGAGTTTCGAGGTTGCCGACAAGTCAGGCACCTTCGGTACTTCCGACAACACGCCGATAGCTCCGCTTCTCAGTATCCGATCTCGGTTAGGTTTTCGGTTTGACCGTGTTCGCCCAGGCCAAGCGGTTATCGTGCGTGACGTAGCTGATTTGAAGGTCGTAACCATTGGGCGTGGGCGTGTGATAACTCTTGCAGGCCGCGATGTGAATGTCGTCTCGAGTGCCGGTGTCTACCCGAACTCTGAGGCCACGCTTCTCGAGTTCCGTCTTCACTCCATCCGTGTCCCATGGCGAGATGCCAAACGAAATGTGATCTAGCCGTGCGTTGTGCACTTGCGCCGCGTTGTCTTTTCCGAAATTGGGATCGTACGGGTTGCCCCCTCGAACGATCATGTCTCCGACTTCACCCACCATAAGCTCGTTCTGGCTTCCCTCGTCGTAGGTCTCCTTCCATCCCAGGAGGTTGGAGTAGAAGGAAGCGCTCTCTTTGTAGTTCGTGACGCGAAATGAGAGATGATCCAACCACACCGTTTTCCACCCGGTCGACTCGAACGGCTCTGTCACGGACAACTTCGCAACCGCCGGGGTCTTCCGGGCCTTCGTAAGTCCGTTGCCGTTGCTTATCTGAAGATCCCATCCATCTGGATCCTTCACATGGAAACTCTCGAATCCATTCCCATCATCTTCAGCCACGGCTGCTAGACCGCGCTTCCGAAGTTCCGCCTCCACTTTCTTGGCGCTCCACGGCTCGATGACGAAGCAAAAGTTCTTCACTATGGCAGTTCGCTGCTCGGCCGCGTGCTTGAAGACGGCCGATCCCCAGTCGCCAATGTCTAACACGGCCTGCTTACCATCATCGCTTCGGAGCTTCCACCCCATAAGCGCGATGAAGAAAGCTGCCTCCTTTTGATAGTCGGGCATCTCGAACGTGATGTGGTCCAGCGCCACCGTCTTCCACCCCGTGGACGCGAATACGGGTTTGATCGGGGCAGTTGCCACGTCCGCGGATAGCGGACACGGCGGCGTCCCGTAGCCATCCCTACACTTTCCCTGCCCGAATGCGGACACAGCGAAGGGTGCCCCGGCCACCGCTACGCCTAGAATCCGTAGCACTTCACGACGCGAAATCCCGTCGCGGTCGTAAACGTTTTTCGACAGTTCGGCCGGCATTTCGTCCATGGAACAGTTCCTTTCAACGGAGGCATAGGGTTCTACCTCCGGTTGCACAGCCGTTACTGGTTCCCTGCGTACATCGCAAAACGGTCCGCAGGCTGCCGGGAATTGCCCGTAGTTAGCGATAGCCGCGGAGAAATCAACGGTTCCGGCTTACAGGCAACCTGGAAATTGATTGTCGATTGACGATAGCAGGCCAATGCACTCATCGAGAGTCGGCGAAGCGCGATTGCGGGAATTACTCCCCAGAAACGCGCTTGCGCTGACCAATGTCCGGTTAATCGGCATTCCCGAAGTTGAGATCCGATTCCACGAAGCTTCCGGATTGCCAGTCGCTCGCGCGCCCGGCATTAGAGCAAAAGCGTCTGACGACCAGTTCATTGAGGTGTTGACCGTAAATGCACATCCGCTCGATCAATCGTGCGGATACCATCATCCAGATGACACGAATCCTGACACGAATGCTCTCGCGTCTCCTTCCTCTGGCCTTCACGTTCCTCGCCTTCACATCCGCCCGAGCCCAGACCTGGCACCTCGTCTGGTCCGACGAATTCAACGGCCCCGCCAACTCGCTTCCCTCCGCCACCGACTGGAATTTCGTCCGCGGCTGGGGCGCCAAGGGCAATCACGAGATCCAGTTCTACTGCCGCCCCACTGACAACGACGGCCCCTGCTACAGCAAAACCCATCCCAACCTCGCCGAAGACGGCAACGGCAACCTCGTCCTCACCGCCATCCACGACGGTCAGCTCTGGAGCTCCGCCCGCCTCAACACTGCCGGCAAACACACCATCCTCTACGGCCGCGTCGAAGCCCGGCTCCGCATGGAGCCCGGCGCCGGCTTCTGGCCCGCCTTCTGGCTCCTGGGAGGTGATCACGAGACCGCCCGCTGGCCCGACTGCGGCGAGCAGGACATCATCGAGTGGGTCCAGAAATACGGCCCGAACGCGACCTCCTCAACCGTCCACGGGCCCGGCTACTCTGGCGGCAAAGGCATCAGCCGCACCTTCACCTTCCCAGACGGCGGTCGTATCGACGACGGCCAGTTCCACACCTACGGCATGACCTGGTCGCCCAACCGCATGGAGTTCTACCGCGACGACCCCGCCAAACCTTTCTCAATCGTCACGCCGGCCGATCTCCCACCCAACACCAAGTGGGTCTTCGACCACCCCTTCTACGTCATCCTCAACTTCGCCGTCGGCGAGGCCGGCTTCCCCGGCTCCACCGACCCCACCACCCCACCCACGGGCCGCATGTGGATCGACTACGTCCGCTTCTACCAGCAGCAATGACCTTGGTGCTTGACGCGCACGATATACTGGACTTAAGGGGTAAAGAAAACTGCCCGGCTCATCGCCGGGCATTCGTGTTTTTATAACACTTTTTCTTTGAATATTTTGCCGGCACCAACCCCCGAAAATAAGGCCTTTCGGCCTCAGACCACACTTAGATCCAAGCCTAAGTCCTTTTTTCCGAAGATTTTGCGCAAAAAGTGACGGGGTGGGGGTCTACAGCTTGTAGGCCTTCTTCACCAGGTTCACCGTGAGATCCTGAGCCGTCTGCAACGCCTCATCCTCATCAAGCCTGCCCTCCGCGACGAGCCTCGCTAGGAACGCACAATCGACCCTCCTCGCCACGTCATGCCGAGCCGGAATCGACAGGAACGCTCTGGTGTCATCGTTGAACCCGACCGTGTTGTAGAACCCTGCCGTCTCAGTCGCCTCCTCCCGGAATCGCCTCATCCCCTCCGGCGAGTCATGGAACCACCACGGCGGCCCCAGCCGCAGGCAAGGATAGTGCCCCGCCAGGGGGGCCAACTCCCGCGAGTACGTTGACTCATCCAGCGTGAACAAAATGAAGGTGAAGTTAGGCTCATTGCCGTACTTCGAGAGCAGCGGCTGCAACCCGCGAACATAGTCCGTCGGTGAAGGAATGTCAGCTCCCTTATCCCGCCCGAACTTCGCATATACCAGCGCATTGTGGTTCCGGATCGAGCCCGGATGAAGCTGCATCGTCAGCCCATCTTCCACGCTCATCCCAGCCATCTCGGTCAGCATCTGCGCCTGAAACAGCTCGACATCGCCTTGGCGCGTGTCGCCTTTATAGATGCGCTCGTACAGCGCCGACGCCTCACTGAATGGCAGGTCCGCAGTCCGCGCCGTCAGATGTCCATGGTCCGTCGCCGTCGCACCGTTCTCCTTGAAGAACGCCCTACGCTTTCGCAGTGCATTCAGGTAGCCCTTCCAGGTCGAGATGTCCTCGTTCGCCGACTCGGCAAGCTTCTTCAGATTGTCCTTAAAGCCGATGTACTCGGCATCGACGACAGCATCCGGACGGAAGGTCGGTATCACTCTCCCCTTCCATCCGCTCTCCCGAATCTTCTTGTGCTGCAGGAGCGGATCAAACGCTGTGTCGGTGGTAGCGAGCACCTCGATGTTGAAGCTCTCAAAGAGAGCGCGAGGACGGAAGTGCGGCGAGCGAAGCTCCTTGTCGATCGTGTCGTAGTACTCGTCGGCGTTGTCGGCGCTCAAGCGGTCCTTGAGACCAAATTGCTTCTCGAAAGCGTAGTCGATCCAGAGACGCGTGGGTGTTCCGCGAAACAGGTAGTAGTTCTTCGCGAAGATGCGCCAGACCTCACGCGGATCGGCCTTCTGCTTTCCGTCCGACTGCGGAATACCAAGCGACTCCATGCTGATTCCCTGCGAGTACAGCATGCGGA
>DATHMS010000097.1:0-11441 GCA_035486795.1 Candidatus Sulfotelmatobacter sp.
GTTGTCCTGCCAAGGGCACGGCTGGGTAGCGAAGTTCGGTTGTGATAACCGCTGAATGCATATAAGCGGGAAGCACGCTCCAAGATGAGATCTCCCTGAAGGGCCCAGGAAGACGACCTGGTTGATAGGCTGGAGGTGGAAACGCAGTAATGCGCGTAGCTTACCAGTACTAATCGCCCGTTCGGCTTGTCCATAGAATTAACTCCGCGCAGTATTCGCGTACATTCTTCAAGCAAGCCTTGTACGACCCCAATCAATTTCGTTGCAATCCTGCTTCTGTATTCTCTTGTGGCGCCAGATTGCCACCGCGTTCCTGCTCGGCCCGGGCGTAACCATCCGGGACAAACCAGACGCCGCGGTAGGCTGCGGGCAAACCAACCCGCCAAGCGCCATCCAAGTTGAGGCGATTTTGTTGCCTCTAACAATTTGCCGGTGACCATACTGCGAGGGATCACCCGTTCCCATCCCGAACACGGAAGTTAAGCCTCGCTGGGCCGATGGTACTGCACGGGAAACCGTGTGGGAGATTAGGTGATCGCCGGCAATAACCTCAACAAAAAGACCATGCCACAACGGCATGGTCTTTTTGCATTTGTGCGACGTCTTTGCCAAATCCGCTTGAACTTAAGGTCTGGTGATTTCGTTCTCCGCCCGATGCTTAGCTGATTGCATCCACACCGACTGGCAGCGAGGGCATATGGCCCTGGTCTTTCGCTGCCTTGACAACGGCGTCCAAGTGCTTCAGCACTTCCGGAACGCTCATCGCGTAGATCTCACGGCCGGCATCGTATCCGTCTTCGATGAGTTGCTTGAGATATCTCCCTGCGACTTGCGCAGCCAGCTGGTCGGTGATGACCATCCCCGTTCGCTTTTTCTGCTCGACCCAGGCATCGCAAGGCAGCGCGATCCACATAGGGCGCCCGTTCACATCGAAGCGAACGTCGACCGCATCGGCATGGCGAGTGGCAAGCGCTACAATGTTGGCTTTCCAGCGGCAATACAAGTCTTCTCCGCTCCAGCGATCCGTGACATGGAATTCTTCGTACATGGATCCAGCCTATCGTTTTGTTGGAGACTGCTGCAAGTCCACTGGCGCCAAGGTGGACTCGCGAGTTTGTGTCTAGTAGACTAGGAGGGTTGCAGTCGTAGTACGCCCTCCTGTAAGGACCCGCCTGCAAGTCATTCAGATCGAAGGACGAAAAGACTCAGTGGATACACAGACCCGTCACGCCCTTAAGGGCGACAAATTCGCTCAAGCCACGAAATCAAGCGTGGAGTGGGTTAGCGGTCACCGCTCCGGCGTTACGCGCTGGGTGATCTCCGGTGCGATCGCGCTTGTAGTTATCGTGGCAGCACTCATTTTCTGGAATATCAGGTCAGCATCTGCTGACACAGCGCTCGGGACAGCGCTTGATGCGTACTCTGCGCCGCTGCTTGCTCCCGGGGCACCCGCTTCGAACGGTTTTTATGCCACGTCCGCCGAAAGGTCAAAAGCGGCGAATCAGCAGTTTGTCTCCGTTGCTCAGCAATATGGGTGGCTTCCCGAAGGGACCAAGGCGCACTATTTTGCCGGTGTGACGTACGCCGAACTTGGCCAGAACGGGCCGGCCGAGTCTGAACTAAAAGAAGCAGCAGGATCCTGGGACAAGAATCTGGCAAACCTCGCGAAGCTGGCTCTGGCCGGGTTGTATCACCAGACAGGCCGCGATGCACAGGCCATCGATCTCTACAACGAGATCGTTGCCAAGCCGTCCGTAACAGTTTCCGCCGCGGTTGCGCAACTCGATCTGGCGGACCTTTATGTTGCGCAAGGCAAGCAGGATCAAGCGCGCACGCTCTGGGCCAGGGTCAAGGATGCGGACAAAGACGGCACCGCTGGCTCGATTGCAGCGCAGAAGCTGACGGGTCCAACCCAATAAAAGGCCGGTCCAGGTCGACTGTGTGAGCGTTACCCCGCGTGGCTGCGTCTTCTCCTGGTATGAGCGCGAGCCAGACCTATCTCGCAGGTTGGATGGAGATCGCCCCCACCGTGCGTGAGGACACACGCCAGCACGAAATAGAAGCAGCGCTCGCCTCCATGGTGGACGAGTATGCATCGACGCTTTACCGCGTGGCGTATTCAGTTCTCAGAAATCCAGCAGATGCCGAAGACGCCGTGCAAGAGGCATTTCTCCGCGTGCTCCGGCATCGCGATACCCTTGACGAAGTCCGCGACCATCGGGTGTGGCTGATCCGGATCGTCTGGAACATCGTTCTCGACCGAAAGCGCCGCGCCAAGACGCGCCCAGAAACCGATGACGTGAGCGAGTTGGCGCGAGTCCTTCCCGCCAAAGGGCTGAGTGCCGAGCAACGCGCCTCTGCTGCACAACATCATGCGCATGTTCTAGCCTGCATAGATCAACTCCCGGGCAAAGAGCGGGAGGTGCTTTTTCTTTCCGCATTCGAAGAGCTATCCAGCGTGGAGATTGCCGGCGTGCTTGGCATTACTGAGTCGAGCGTGCGATCGAGGCTTTTTAGGGCGCGCAACCTGATGGCAGAGCTGCTGCAGCACTCGAGGAGTCTGCGATGAATGTCTTTGATTCGAACACCCCGCGCACCACTGCGAGTAACGAGGCTGAAGAGACGCTTCGATTGCTGGCCAATCTTCCAACTCCAGAAGGGCTCGAAGCTCGCGTTCATTTGGCAATCAAGCAGGCTCCCCGCTCCGGCGCTGTCTTATCCTGGCCCCACTCATCAGGATCGAAGAGCGCCTGGGCCAACAGTCCATTTGCGCGCGGCGCAGCAGCGGCTGCGATTGTGGCGGCAGTGATGGGCGGGTGCTGGGAGGTTTATACGCGCGTGCAACCTGCGCCGAGCCCCAACACGTACGCCATGCCGCGGGTAGCTGCGCCCAATGGGTTCTCCAGTGCCAATGCCATGCGCACGCCGCGCACGCTCAATGGTCCTGTGATTTCACCAGGTCAAGTGAAAAAGAATCCGGCGCAAAAGACGGATCCGAGAAGTGTTTCTTCCAGCCCTACAAAAGCCCAGACCCCATCAAAGTAATCAGCCGAAAACCCTGAGAGGATAAGCAGGACTTGGCCGCCGCATCACTCCTGCGAGAATGCGCGGATGAGGAGGCCAAGGACAGTGAGTCCGCCTGCAGTCCATGCGGCCGGTTGCCACGAGTAGACGTAGAAGCCGTCGATGATGCGCGAGGATGCCAAAAGCAGGATGCTGTCCATCACAACCATGAAGATGATGAACACCGCAATTCCCAGGGGTGAAGTCATCAGTTTCATCAATGAGCCCAAAGTGGCGTTCGCGAATCCAACGACGAGGGCGGCGATGAAGCCGGGCTGCAACCCATTTTCGAAGAAACCGGGCACAACCTTTACGGCGAACATGACCGTTGCGGCGGCGAGCAGCCAATGGATGACGAAACGGAACATGCCCAGGTTGTCCTTTCCTCTGAAATGCGGCAGCAACCGCGCGCAACGACAGGCCGTGTTTACGATATAGCATGGCGTTCAACGCGAGGGAAGCGAATCCTTCGTTCCGGGAGTGACCATTGGGTTCCTTTTTTGTTCAAGTCTTCGGGCGGCCGAGTTATCTGAGGTAGTGCGTTTTGGACGCGTTCGACTTATGAAGCTTCGACTTATTTGTGTTGCAACTGTTCTCATCCGGCTTTTACCGACTGCCAGCCTGGCGCAACCAGAGCAGGCCAATACTCCATTGCCCGACATTCGGAAGCTGATGCAAGAGGTGCAGGAACACCAGAGGAAGCTGGATGAAGTGCGCGAGAGCTACACGTACAGTTCTTTGATGACTACGCAGGACATTGATTCCAACGGCAAAGTGACAAAGACCGAGAGCGAGGAGCACGACGACTTCTTTGTGAACGGTCACGTGATAGAGCGAACCGTGAAGCGGGACGGAAAGACGTTGGACGCGCACGACGACCAGAAAGAGACTGAGCGCGTGACCAAGCTGGTGCAGAAGGCGCAGAACACGCCGCGCGGCCAGCCTCTGGAGGGTCCGACAATCTCAGTAAGCCGATTGCTCGACATCATGGATGTGCGCAACGAGCGGCGCGTGGACTATCGCGGACGCCCGACCGTCGTGTTTGACTTTGTAGGCCGTAAAGACGCGAAGACGCACGGCATGATTGAAGACGCATCGAAGAAGCTGCAAGGGACGATCTGGATTGACGAAGCCGATCGCCAGGTGGCGCACCTCGAAGTGAGCTTTATCGATAACTTTCACGTGCTGGGCGGATTATTTGCGAATATTCAGAAGGGCTCCAATTTCCACTTTGAACAGGAGCAAGTGGACGAAGGGTTATGGCTGCCGACGGGCGGCGAGGGCAGCATGGTGGCGCGCGTGCTCTTGGTGAAAAACCTTCGGCAGCACTTTATCGAGCGCGATTACGACTACAAGCGTTTCAAGGTGGAGACGCAGCAGACCAAGGATGCAAAGGTTGCGGCGCCTGCGAAGCAGTAAAAGGCAGGGAACAGGGACTTCAATGCTTCCCGGTTTCACAGTATGGTGGACTCATGTTTGTTCGCCGGATCTCCGTGGAGCGCGTGGATGTGCAGGGCGAACGGCATGCATGCCCGGTGAAGTGGATCGACAATTTTGCGATGCGCAACTTTACCAACGACGCGATATTCGACGACACGCTGCCTGCCGGCGATGGACTTCTGGAAGCGGGCCACCGTGTTCCGCTGGACCGGTTGCAGGCCGCGATGGAGGACTGGTTTCGCCGCAAAGGCTACCTGAAGCCGGAAGAGCGGCTGGCGGTGAAAGAGCAAGGACCGAAGGAACAAGGGACCGAGGAAACAAAAACAGAGGCCCGGGGAACGACGAAACCCTGACGTTGGGCCCAGTGTTCAATGGCCGCCCCATGGTCAAAGGTGCGCCCCGGGATTTGCCAGCCAGGCAGCTGCTTCGCGTGGCCGAGCTGCCGAATCGCACAGCCTCACAGCTTCACAGGTTCACAGGAGCTGGCCGGTGCTGGCCGCACGGGGGACTGGCCGTCCAGGCAGTCGCGCTCCGCGCCGATCACAGATCCACAGTTTCACAGCCCGGAGCAGCGGAGTTGGGGGCGTAGCGGAGTGAGTCAAGCTGGGCGGGCCGTTGATCCGGTGAAATTCTTGCGGGCTGAACTTGTGATTTGGTGAAGCGGTATACACCCGGGGGTAGGGGGGAGGGGGGGTACCCCATTTTGACCCTTATCCTGAACATTCTCGGTTGGTTAGCGCTGAAAAAGTGCGTTCTATACCGCACTTATGTGCACATTTGCTGCATTGGCTCCAACGCGCATTTGCCGCACGAGGAAACGGCGACCCGGATGGGGATCGCCGCGTTTCTTTTCCTACTTCTGTTACCAGCCTACGCGCTTGAAGGGTATTGGACTGCAAGGGTGCGCGGGAGATTCGAAACGTTGGTCACGAGCGGGTTCCAATTTGGGAATGGCCAGCGGGTCAGCAGGTCAGCGAGCCAGCGGAAGGGCGGCAGGGAAAGGTTTGTGCGTTCGCACCCTTCCCAAAAGAGTTCTTCCGGGCCTGAAGGCCGCGGACTGTCGAGGCTGTGTTTCGCGGGGTTAAAACCCCCGCGCTCCCTCCGAATCCCGAAAGCCCGGAAATGTGTGGTTCCTGGCCTGACGCACATTGCGAGATTCATATGTTGACCCTTCGCTGCCCGCTCCGGTTTACCCTGGGCTATTTTCGTCTCGTCCCTCCGGGACGGAGGGCGAGGATGAGTCCGGTGCTTACCCCGGTCTGAAAGGCGACTGCCGGAAATAGTCGCCGAGGTCAGGCGGCTGCGGATTGAGCGGCGATGGTGCTGCCGGTCCAGAGTTCGTATTCGGCTTCGCGGCGGGCCTTGAGGGCTGCGACTTCTTTGTCGCCGGAGTGATCCCAGCGGAGCAGCTCGGCGGCTGCGGCGGAGTATTTGCCCGCGTTGAGGTAACGGAGGAGTGTGGATTCGTCGAGGCGTCCAGCGCCGAGGTTGAACGTGAAGTCGACGAGGGCGTCGAACTGGCCCTGGTTGAGGGATACGGTGACGAGGCGCTCGACGGCCTGCTCGGCTTCATGGGCATCCCACAGGAGAATGACTTCGGCCTGGGATTCGCTGATGCCATCGGGGTAGCACTCGGGATGGACAAGGCGGTGGCCGTAACCGATGGTGGGGATGCCGGCGATGTCGAGATAAGTGGTGGGGCGAAAGCCCTCTGAGCGTTTCATCAGGTCGAGTCCGGCGTTGCTGAGTTTCATGGCGTGCTCCTGGAGTGCGCAGGCACTCGGTTGGATGAGGGGTGGAATTGGGGGCGAACGGCCACGGCGTGGAGCGATGTTCAGGGCCTAAAGGCCTGTTTCAAGTTGAGGCATTTACGGCACGGCTGAAGCCGTGCCCTGACACTTCGTGGCTTCCCGAAGCATTTGTTTCGGAACTCCAGCGCGGCTGTTGGAAAGAGTTTGTCGCCGGGAACGGAAATGGAACGGCAAATGAAAACGCCACCCGACGCAGGTGGCGTTTGTGTTTGCTGAGGAAAATTCCTCTAGTTCAAGGCTAGCAAAAATCGCGAATTAGACTGCAACGGTTTGTGGAAAAGCTTAATGACTTGTATTGGCCGTCACAGGGGGCTTGCCGGCGACCTGGAGAAAGCGATTAAAGAGCGCATCGAGGGCCGAGTCGAAGTTGCGGTCGTGGGTTTTTTGCAGGAGCGCGATTTCAATGGATTGGGTTTCGGTCCAGAGAATGAAGTGGCTTGGGCGATCGTAGACGACGAGGCGAAACATGGGAACGGGATCGGCTGCGCCCAGTTGCTTGCTGCCGCGGGTCGGGCCGGCCGGGGCTGTGAGCTGAAGCTCAAGGACGAGATCGGCCTGGGATGGGTCAGGTGCCAAGGTGAAAGCGTTGGAGGATTTGAGCAGCCCATAGAACTCGGAGTAGGGGCGATCCGGGTCGCCAGTAAAGGGCTCGGGGAACAGTCCGCTGTCGGAGCCGGCATTGGAGACAAAGACACTGTGGGCGTTCAGCAAGGCAGGCGGAATGGGCCCGGGAGCCGTTGCCGGAGACTGTGCAAATGCGCTGATGGCAAAGAAGATAGTTGTGGCCAAGACAATGCGCAAGGCGAACCAAATATGGACTTTCATCGTCTTACAACCTCCCCGCTGATGGGACCATCTGCTTAGTTACGACGGGATGAAGACCAACGATGTTGCTGAACTTTAACTTTGTGCCCCGGGAGTGCAGTGCGGCGTGATAGCCTCTCGCAATCGAGTTCGGGCATCCTGCCCGTGGTCGAGATGAAGCGGACTCCCACCCCTGATTTTGGATGGCATGCGGAGCTGGAGTCTCACAGTCCGGAACGACAGGTTCTGCACTGTTTCTGGTGCAATTTCTAAGCTGTGCTGAGGGAAGGAGTTAGGCCTCCACACTTGACAGCGACCTCGGAATTTGCTTGGTAGGGACGCGCGTATCTCTCGCAAATAATTGGGGTTGCTGCTACCAAACCAGTAAAATGGGTGAATGCTTATGAGACGAAACGCGAACAACATGAACCCCAAAACTGCAGTGCCGTTCTGGCTGCTGGTGGTGGTTTCGTGCGTAGCGCTGGCGACTTTTATCCTGACATTTCCGGTCAGGACCGTGCTGGCGGATGCGCTTCTGTCCCGACAGGCGATTGCGCCTCCGGCAAAGTTGGCTGCGCCGATTACCCGTCCGACTCCGGTGCTGATTGAGGATCGGCTGGCGGAGCGCAAGGTGCCGACGAACCTGCTGCATGGGATGGCTTCCTGGTACGGGTCGGTTTTCAACGGCCGGCAGACTGCAAGTGGCGAGACCTTCGATATGTACGGGCTGACTGCCTGCCATCCAACGCTGCCGTTTGGCACGAAGGTGCGGGTGGAGAACACAAGGAACCACAAGTCAGTGATCGTGCGGATCACGGACCGCGGGTATCTGTATGACGGGCGGATCATGGACCTGTCGTATGGCGCAGCGCAGAAGCTGGGCATGGTGCATGCGGGACTGGCGAAGGTACGGATCCAGATTCTGAAGACGGAAGAACCCGAGTTCAACCGGTAAGGCAGGAAAGAAGATTGGAGAAGCGGCCGGCCCTGCGGGGTCGGCCGTTTTGCGTTTGGAGCATTGCATGCAGCGGGCTGGGAGGAGGTCGAGGTTCCGGGGGTGGAGACGGCAGTGGCAGGTCCTGCGACTTCCATTTGGGGATTTGGGACGCGGGGCTTAAGCCCTGGAATGATTGAATGCGATCCGGCACGCGACCCACACTCAGTGTGGGTGCCCCGGCCGTGCCCTGACGCTTGGTGCATTCCTGTTGGAGTTTGCTGCAGGATGCGGATGCGCCGACCCCGAGTTTGGACAGATTCGCGGGGTCAAAACCCCGCGCGCCTTCCGTCACCAGCAGGGATGGTATCGATGCAAGGCGGCTCCTGCCGCCGCATTGGCACGGCTATTCGTTTTCGAGGCGCTTGTAGGGTTTCTGGAGGAGCATGCGGGCTTCGTTGACGGCGCCTTGCGTGTTGTCGTTGGTCTGAACGGCGAGGCGGTACTCGTTGACGGCGCGATCGCGCTGGCCGGTGATGTCGAAGATGCGGCCGATCATGATGTGACTCCAGACCTCGGTCCACGCGGGTTCATCGTCGCCGCGAAGAGCGTCGCGGAAGGAGTTGACGCTGGCCTGGTAGTTGCGCTGGGTGAAGAGCAGCTCGCCGATGCGGTAGCTGGCCAGGGAGCTTTGCGGATTGGCGGTGAGCGCCTTCTGATATTCGGCGAGGGCGCTGACGAGGTCGCCCTGGGCAACGAGCTGCTGGCCTTTGAGGATGGAGATGCGGACCTGGAGATCGGGTGAGGACTTGAGGACCCAATCGCTGGGATCGATGCTGATGCGACGGGGGCGGCCGAAGGTGTCGACGACATATTGCGAGTCAGTGCCGACGACGTCGATTTTCTGGTTCTCGGTTTTTCCGTCGGTTTCGACGCGGAGGTCGACGGGCATGCGGAAGAGGTCGAGGTCCTGCGTAACGTCGCCGATGGTACGGAAGCCCTTGTTATTGCCGAGGCGATAGACGGTGTACTTGTTATTGAAACTGGGCGCGCCGGTGCCGTCGACCCATTGCGCGAAGAACGGAGTGAGTTGTTGCTGGCTCTGAGCTTCGGCGACGCGGGCGAGGTCGTCGGCGCGGAAAGACTTGTCGGTGTATTGGCTGAGGAATCCTTTGAACGTGGCGAGGAGAGCCTTGTCGCCGATTTCGCCGCGAAGCATGTGGAAGATCATGGCGCCTTTGTCGAGGGTCATGGATTGGAACTCGGGCGAGAAGGGAGCCATGCGTCCGGCGCTGGAGAGGGGGATGGTGTCGTAGGCGAGGGCGCTGGCCTCGACGTCCTGGAGTGCGGTTTTGAGGGCGTTTTTGCCGCTGTCCTCTTCGAGGTACATCAGCTCGCCGTAGCGGGCCATGCCGTTGGTGATCCAGGCGTCGTTGAGGTTCTGCGGACTGACCTCGGAGCCCCACCACTGGTGGGCGATGGTATTGGAGAGGAGGCGGACGCCGAATTTGTCGCCGACGCGCGCGCCCATGATGGCGGCGAGCTCGGGAGCCCAGACGGCGGGGAGGGTGTCGTCGGGGATTTCGACGACATTGAGGTGGGGTGTTTCAGGCGCGCCAAAGCTGTCGGTGAAGAAGTCGTACTCTTTGGAGGCGGTTTGCGCGAGCTGGTTTCCCTGGGCCTGGTGGCTGATGCCGAGATAGACCTTGACGTTGCCGGCGCCGCCGGTGAACGGACCCACGAAACGACCGGCGATGACGGTTCCGGGGAAGCCGGGTTTATCCCAATTGAAGTCGAATGCGTCGGCGGGCTTGCCGCTGGCAAGAGTGGCGGGGTGGGAAGCGCCCTCCGCGCCGCTGGCGATGACTTTCATGCCCTGCGGCACCTTGATGTGCATCTTCGCGGTGAAGCGATCGGTGAGGTAACCGGTGGTAGGGAACCAGCGCGCGGGGTAAAGCAGATAGGTGATGGGCTCTTCGATGGCGGCAAGCTTGAGGCCTTCGACGGGTCCATCTTCCTGGCCGGTGATGACGCCTTCATAGGTAAAGGTCCAACGACTGGTCTGGCCGGCGGCGAGGGCAGTGGCTGGTGTGACACGGATGGTGCCGTCGGCGAGGCGCTCGCCGGTGAGGAGCTTGCCGGCGTCGTCAGTGATTTTGGTGACTTTGAGGGCGGGATGAAAGCCGAAGCTGACCTGGTCGGCATTGGGGGGCGCGGTGAAGGTGACCTGCGCGGTGGCGGCGATGTGATGGGTCGCGGTATCGAGCTCGGCGTCGATGACGTAGCCGGTGATGTTGAGCGTGGCGCGTTCGGCACGCTGGGCGCGGGAGGGCGCGGCGAGTAGCAGCGCGGAGACCAGGACGGCAATGGTTCCGAGGATGCAGGAGGAGAAGCAGGCAATCTGAGGTATCGGCTTTCGCAAGGGCATGGTCGTCGTTGGTCCTGGCCGGGTCATTTTCCGGGCGTGAGCTTCCTCAGGGTCGCACTGGTTCGATCACCGGGGAAGGAACGCCCAGGACTTCGAGTGTAATGGCTGCCACGCGGTCGATGGCTCCGGTGGCTTGTCCCTGACCCCCGGGGGCCGTACCCAGGAGGGTGCGGATCCGGATGAGCTCCTGCATCATGGACTGCCGGGGAGGGCCGTCGGGTAGCAGGGGCTCGAGTTGTTGGACGATATTTGAGGCGGTGAATTCGCTTTGAAGGAGTTCGGGGACGACGCGCTTGCCGGCGATGAGGTTGGCCATGGCGACATGGGGCACGGAGACGACACGTTTGGCGATGGCATAGGTGAGAGGCGAGACGCGGTAGACGACGAGGAAGGGATTGCCGATGAGAGCGGCTTCGACGGTGGCGGTGCCGCTGGCGACGATGGAAGCGCGGGCGTGAAAGAGAGCCGTGCGGGCATCGTCGACGACGCGGATGGTGAGATCAGGATCCTGAGCGCCGACGAGGCGAATGACCCTGCGGCGGTGTTCGGCGGTAAGAGTGGGCGCGAGGGGAATGATGAATTGAGGGCGCTGGGCGCCTTCGCGCGCCGGGGCATTCTGTGCGGTGCGGTTGGCGAGCATGCGGGCGGCGACGAGCATTTCCGGAAGATTGTCGCGAATCTCTTTGGCGCGGCTGCCGGGGAGCAGGGCGATCCAGGTTGCGGCCGGATTGAGGTAGTGGGCAGCGGCGAAGTGGTCGCGGGTCTCGTTTGGCTGGAGCAGGTCGGCGAGAGGGTGACCGACGAATTCGGCGTTGACGCCATTGTCGCGATAGAACTGCTCTTCGAAAGGGAAGATGACGAGCATCTTGTCGACGTATTTCTGGACGAGGCGGATGCGGTGTTGTTTCCAGGCCCAGAGCTGGGGGCTGACGAAGAAGATGACGGGGATGCCGAGGCGATG
>DATHMS010000098.1:0-14015 GCA_035486795.1 Candidatus Sulfotelmatobacter sp.
TGTGCACCCTGACTCATGCCCTCAACTTCCTACTCGACACTTCAGCAGTCATCAGCATCTCCGCCGCCCAATTACAACAGCCGCCGAGAGCGCCCGCGCTGCTTCCGGCCTTGCTCAGAGCCCCAATTCGATCCGCGCCAGCCTCGCGATCTCCGGCATCTCTCTCACGTGCCTCACTTGAATCTCCTCCGCTTTCATGAACGCCAAAATCTTCTCCACATCTTTGTTCTTAGCGTCATACTCGTCTTCCGCGACCGCGGTAAATTTTGGCTTTTCCGTTCTGATCCTTGGCATCGTCGATGCGATCTTGGCCACTCTCAGTGGAAACATCCTCGTTTCCTGCCCGATGTCGACCAGCGAGACTGCATGAAACAGCTTTATCTCTTTTCCCGTTACGTACCCGAAATCAATCGTGAAGTCGTCCGCCTTATTTGTAAATGGCGAGGCCGGCATGTCGTGCTGCACGAAGCCCTCGAGCCCCTCTGCCCAGAAGGCCGCCATCATTTGTGAGCGAATCCACTTTCTCCCGACCGTTCGGTGCGCTTCGGTTCGATCGACCGCTTGCCGGCTCCAGGACATCTCTACCAAAGTCGAAGCCAGTTCCTTCAATTCCATTGCCGGATCTTCGGTTAAGCACTGTCGCACCTCAGAAATCTGAATCGCATTCGAATATTGATCGTTTAGCTCATGCAGAAGCAGCGGCAAACTCTGCACATTCGCAACCCGATTCTGGATGTCGCGCCCTATCACCTCCAGCATCTCCACATCGATATCGGGGTGAAGGCACTGAGCCCTCTTCCAATTCTGAGTGAAATACGCATCCGCAAAGCCTCCGCCATCGCCGCCGCTCTGCGTCATGACCAACCCGATGTTTACAAACTCTTCCCGCGCAACGTTCGGCACATACCGCAGCAGGAAAAACTCGTATGGTTTCCGTTCAGCCATCACCTCACCCAATGCCATCACGCAAGAAAATAAGACCTCGTCTTCGATCTCCTCAATCCTCTACCCACCCCGGAAACGGCCTTCTCGGTGATATCCGGAACAACTCAATGAGTTCTCGCACCAGCTCTCGTCTGGCGATCAACTCCTTCACTAACCTCTCCAGTTGATCCCACTCGCCCGCATACCACTCGGGAGGAATTTCTCCCGCAACCCTCCACACCTCATCCGCTTCCATGTTTTCTACTCGCGAGAGCCACGGCTCAAAAGAGTGCCAGCCGCGTACCCCAGCGTACACTTCATTTCTCGCGTAAACCCCGCGCAGCGGATAATCGGGAAACGTCCACTCCCCGGCGTTAAAACAATATCCCTGATCGATGAACGCCGCCGTATATTTCTTCTCCCGCAACCTTCTCCAGAATGCGGCCTGGCGCCCATTTGCATTGCCCGTCCACTTGTCCACCACTAGTATTCCCGCAAAAGTCTCGAGGTTCCTTACGCGATCAAGCATTTCTACAGGAATGTAGTCGAATACCTGCCCCTCCATCGGATTCACAACATAGCGCGATCCGAATTGCAATCCCGCTTCGCACCGAATCACATTGTGCGCCAGTTGCACATTCAACTCCGCCGTGTGCTCCACTAGCCAGGCGTTCACCTCCACGACTTCCGTCAACGGCACCGGCAGCCCCACGCGCTCCGCCAGCCGCGTCGCCAGCATTTCGTTCGTCAGCACCCGCAAATGCTGCGGATTGTTCCGGAACTTCACCACATAAAAGTTTCCATCCGAGCAGCGCATCAAATGCCCCTGCGCACCTCCCCGCATCCTTCGAACGTGTTGGACTGCTTCCACCAATGTAAGTCGGTTCGTGTGGCCAAGAAAGTGTGGCGCGGGCACCTTCGCCCGCGAAAGCGGCGAGGAGCGGCTCGCCTCCAATCACAAGGCCACACATCTTACTCCAACACAGTCCAATTGCGATGTGACGAATGAACTCTTCCGGTCGACCTGCCGCTTTACCCTTCCACCACCAGGCTCGCCATCTCCAACACCCTCCTCTTCGCACCTCTCCCAGCATCCTCCCGCCGCACTGCCAGCGCAATCGCCATGGCCATAACGCAATCGTCGTGTGCTCCGTCAGCCGCGGCTGCATTTCCGTCCGCCCGCCTCACGAATGTCCGACACTCTTCCAGTAGTCGCCGGCTGTGAAACAATTCCGGTTCCGCCATCAGCACCGCCGCCATATTCTCGATCATCGCCGGCCGGCTCGCGGCTGATGTGAGCCACCCCAACTGACCGCCTTTTTCGAACAGGTTTCCATACTCGAGGGTGTTCAGATATGCCAGCACGCCGAACCCATGATTATTCCGCTCCACGGCGACCAGCGCGCGCTCGTACCTCTGCCCCAGGTCTGCAACCCGCCGCGCCAGTTCGAAAGGCGGAAAGTGGCCATGCAACTCCGCGCACTGCATCCCCATCGTCCGCTCGATTACCTGCGCGCACGCGTAGTCCCCGTCCGACCCTCCACCCGCGGCATCCACTCCCAAAATGTACTGCCGCCCCTTCTGCGGAGGGAGCCAGATTGTAAGCCGTCCATTGTCTTCCGATTCGTCACCTGCCTCCGCAAGCCTGCCCGCCTTCTCCATCGCCGACAGCTCGAACACACACTCTCCAGAAACCAGAAAGCACGATCCCGGATCCTCCGCGTATTCCTGCGCCGCCAGCCCTCGCAGCGTCTTCCATTGTTTGCGGCGCCATGCAATCTGCCCTTCACTCAGCCCGTGCCGCCTGACCAGCTCGAGCTCTTCGGGAGTCAGTGGCAGTATCTTTCCCTTCTTGACGGGCACCTGATAACTCTCGTCATACCACCAGGGGAAAAAGTGTTGCGTGTAGCCGGTTTCAATCGACTTTTGCCACTCCCGGTAGAATACGCCGCACGCCCCGTTGGGCGTGGATTCCAGAACGATCTCGCCTTCCGGCACCACTGCCGCCCTCAGAGACGCCAGCGTTTCCAGCCCACCGCGGGGCCAGCGGGAGACCTCCGAGCAATGCAAGTTATGGATGGTCATACCCCGCCCCGCGTTGTCGTCCGCCGTTTCCACTCGATACTCGCTATCGAGGTGCGGAAACACGATCTGGCGGACATTGGAGCGCGACTTCAGCAGCGCGCCCTTCAGCATCGCCTTGGGCAGGTTCTCCCAGAAGCGTTGCACAATATTGAAAATTGCTTCCGCCGATTCCTGGCTGTGCGCTACCTGCACTGTCAGCGTCCCCGGCCGTGTTATCGTTTGCAGAAAATATCTCGCCGCAACGTACGTCGTAATCCCCAACTGCCGCGCCTTCAACACAATGTTCTGTTTACTGCACGTTTGCGAATACTCCCGCTGCGCCCGGTTCAACCTCAACCACCTGCTCCCGCCTTTCTTGGGACGAATTTTCAGCAACCCGGTGATCAGCAAGTCTCGCACCGTCTGCTCTCCGATTTTCTGGTCGAGATACGGTCCGAGTTGTTGCAATAGATAAAGATCGCCCTCCACAATTCGCCTTTCCTGGCGCTTTTGCTTTTAGCGTTAGCTAAAAGGCTGACTGCTGGCAGCCTTCTTCATACTCCCGTGGAGTCCTCGTTCCGCGCCCTCGCATACTGCCGTATTCCGTCCCGCAGAATCACGCTTCGCTCCGTGAGTTGATGCAGCCCTTGCCAATCTTTCTTCAAGTCCAGCTCCGGGTCATATCCCGCTTGCGCCAGAAATCTCCAGCGCTGGTCATAGGAGCGGTCCCGCTTCGCTCCGTGAAAAAGGTGATTCACCAGTCCAGGCAGGTAGCCCACATTCCGCCGGATATATTTCTCTGCCCGCTCCTGCCACTCCCGACACCGCCGGATGTAGGCCGGCGAATATCCCGAGTACAAAGATCGATGAACCTGTCCCACCAGCGCCGACGCCATATGCCAATCCCCCTGGCCGAGAATCGCGTGATCAATCAACATGCCAACCTTTTCCAGCGAACTGCGCTTCGCCGCCCACGCAAACCCCGGATGCCAAAACTGTCCGCTGTGTACGCTGTAATATCCATACGCAGGCTTCTGTTCCATGAAGGCCGGCTCGTGCGGATTGGGTCGGTCCGTCACCCACTTGTAAAGAAATCCCGGAGTCGTCGTCAGCGGTTCATAATTCGGACCCACATCCTGCGCGTGACTGAACATCTGCAGCACGTCATAGTGCTGCAGAAGCTGCAGCGTCTCCTGCGCCCAATCGGGACGGTTGAACTTCACGTCCGCATCGATCCACGCGATGTACTTCGCATCAACCGGCAACCGCTGAATCAGCAGGTTCAGCGCATTCTCCTTGTGCCAAATCTCGCTCGCAGTCCGCAATTGCAAATGCCGCGGATTGCCCGCCTCCGTCACCTCGAAGTGGCGATCTCCAAACGCCACCTCCGCTGTGTACAGAATCGCGCCCGCCGCTTCGCATTCCCGCTCAAACATCCAGTAATTCCAGTAGCGCGACCGCCAGCGCAGCGGATTCTCCAGCATCGTCACTACATGCAGCCGGTCGGGAAACACATGAATCCCCGGCCGCGCCTGCGAAGGATGGTCGATACGGCCTGTGCATTCGCAGCGCACATGATGTTGGAACTTCCACTCGTCGCCCACAAAAGCCACCTCTCGCAAAAGTTGGTTGTCATCCTGAGCAAGCGTTCTTTGCGCAGCGAAGGATCCGGGCGAGCCGCGCGATGTGTCGCGTTCTTTGCGACACATTAATCGCGCGTTTGGCTCGCTTCCTTATTCCGCTCCCCTGTGCCTACTTCAAAAGCCCCGCACTCGCCCAGCGGGCAAACTTCCCATGCAGATGTATCCTCATTCCTGCTGTCTCCCGATCCAGATCAGCGTTGCCCGTTTTCGCCGTCAGAGTTGCGTTATAGGAAGCCACGAACTCGCTCGCAGTCAGCGGAGGCTGCTTCTTCACCCGTCCCGCCGCCCTTGCCACCGTGGCAGGCGCGGCGCCAACGTCCACCAGCGGCACAATCGCTGCCAGCGATTGGATTTCCGAAAGCACGATCCCAACGACTGCCGTGATCTTCGCTTCAGTTGCGGCATCCTTAATATGCAAGGCGGGCAGAAGGCCGTCCATGGTCGCTTGCGCCGCGTTGATCGCGGCCTGAATTTGATTCAGGATTCCCGGCTGCTCCGCCGCATCTGCCTTTTGATAGGCCGCGATCAGCGACTGCAGCAGTTGCAGATCCGCGCCCGCCTGGGAGCCCGCGCCCTGGATGGTTTCCAGATCGCTCGCCGAAATGCTTTTCCCCTGCAGCGCCGCGACTAGCGCCACAATATTCGCCGCCGCCGGAACCAATGCCGCCACAATCTGCTCCGCCTCACCGATCCAGGTTGTCGAGCATGCGTTCAATACCAGCGTCGTGCTCAAGATTAGTGTCAAGAATGCCTTTGCAAACTTCATGGAAGTCTCCTTCTTGAAATCGTTGTTTGTAGTTTTGTCACTTCCGCAGATGGGCGGAAGCTATTGCGCTAGCTCGGCGGTCCGTTCAGCGTAACCGCATTGCAGGACTGGACTCCTGCGTTGCTGAGGGCCATGGCTGCAATTGTGTGGGTTCCAGCCGAGGCCGCCCAACTGTAGCTGTAGGGACTGCTGGTGAGCGTGGCTTCCAGAATCCAATCGACGTAAAACTCCACTTTACTGATTCCGCTGTTATCTGACGCCGAAGCTGTGATGGTTACTGGATTTGCCACCACAGACTGGTCCACCGGAGAAGTGATCGCTACCGATGGAAAGCCGCTCGTGTAAACGGTGTCGAGGGTGCCATGCTCCTCAGGGCCGACAAGAGTCCCGGTAGGCGGGAAACCGGTGGACGCTTGGTAGTTGGCAAACGTCTTGCGCGTGTTGCCACCGGAGTTGCTATTGTCATAGATAAATTCGACAAGATTCGTGCTGGCATGATACGTGTTGTAATCGGGCGGTGGGTTGTTGGTGAAAAAATCTGGCGCATTGGTCGTATCATTCTGGGTATACCCTACACTGCCAGTGGCCACTGAATCCCAGATGACCGTGTTGTGGTGAAATGAATTTCCGGTGCTGACGATGTACGTCCCAAGATTCGGCTGGACTGTGTAATCGCCTCTATCTGTAGAACTAACGGCCCAGATATAACTGCCGCCGGTCGCGGACTGCTCCATCACATTGCAGTAGGCCTGCACGTTGGTGCTGGAGGAACTGTAGAGTCCGACCGCCCCGCCGTTGCCGATGAAATTGACATAATTGTTGCGAAGGATGCAGCCTTGGCTGATCTCGCAGGTAATGCCACTGCCGGAAGAAACTGCGGCTGAATCAAAGTTGGCCTCACAAGTATTTCCGTCAATCAACCCGTTGATGCTGTTCACGTCTAAATGAATGCACTCGCCGATGTTGCTCGTAACGATATTCCCTCGAATCACATCGTTCGCAGTATTTCCGGTCTTAAAGCCCCCTCCCTGGTAGCCAGGCTGGACATGAGCGTAGTTGTTGTAACTGAGCGTGTTTCCTTGAACCAGGATCCCAGAGGGCTTAATGCTGGCTCCGGCTGCCGGTCCTCCGCCCACGCCAATGTTCCCGTTGTTGGTGCTCACATTGTTGAGCACTTGCATCCCTGCTCCCATTCGCACACCGATGCCGTGGTTCAGCGTGATGTAGGAATTTTCCACGGTCCAGTTAACGCCGGTCGTATAGCCCGGGCTGCCCCCGAAGGCCGGGTCGATGGCACCGGCTTGCCCGATCTGACTGGCGAATTCCTTGACTGTAAGGTTGTTGAGAGTGACTCCATTGGCCTGCCCTCCGCTTGGGCTGGGATTGAACATGGTGGCGAGCACGCTGGTCTCGACGGTCTGCCCGGAGGGGTTGGTGTGAAAGTAGATAATGTCATTCGTATAGTCGAACCACCATGTCGTTGCCGTCAACGTAGGCAGCGTCGAAGAATTGATGTGTTGTAGCGGCACACCATTTACAAAAAGGTCTTCCGGGTAGACGCAGCCGATCCATCCCGTGTCGCAGTCGCTCGTGGGCAGTGTCGCTACACCAGCCTGCGTCATCCCTGTAACTGACCAATTTCCCATCCCGTCTGGGCCTGAACAGGTATAACTCCCGTTGCAAAGCTGTATACCGCCGCTGATGATCGCCGTACAGGGAGCGGCGGTCGGCGTACACGATGGACCAACGAAGGTTTGATTGTTCTTGGCCGCAATATATCCTGCCGTGCTGCTGTTCGCTGTACTCAGCCGGTATAAGCCGGCGGCCAGATTGATCGCATCCCCTGCCGCCGACAGCGATTCCGCGTGAGCGATCGTCAGGCAAGCAGTCGCACTGCTCAGGCAATTATTTGAATCGCTCCCCGTCGGGCTCACGTAATAATTCACCGTCGTCCCCATCGTGAATCGATTGTTGCCCGCGCCCGCGCCATACGCCGCATACCCCTGATAGACGTGCGCCCCGATCTCCCACCCGCTCCCGTAACTGTTCTGGTTGACCCCGTTGATATCGAGCTCATACGCCACTCCCAGGTTCTGCCCCGCATCCACCACCGGCGAATTCTTCGTTGGACGGAAATCTAACGTCATACTCGTTGCAGGAAATGTGTAGTAAGCATTCCCGTCCGTTCCGGTTTCCTGCGTCCCGCTGAGCAGCCAATTCACCAGCGAGGTATTTGTTTGTATCGTTGCCCCACTCGCCTTGAAATCCTGAATCAGATTCGTAATCTCAGTGCCGCCCACCGGATCGTCGTTCGTCAGCTCGTTCAAGTGCCAGAAGATTCCCCACGGCACTCCCCACACTGACTCTTTCCAAACCAGAGCCTGAATCTTCTGATTCAAAACTGCCGGCTGCAGCCCCATCCACGAGGGATTCACTCCAAAGCTCGTAATGTTCTGCGCGTTGAATCCGTCAGCGTACGTGTCCTTAACACCCAGGTCTTCTTTCAACGCCCCGCGCGCCCCGTTATAAGGCACGCCTTCCGTGATCCCCTGCATGGCCGTCGTCTCATATCCCCCTGGATACACATACACCGGCGTAGCCGGCAGTCCTGTCAGGTTCGTCGTCATCCACTCCCGCGACAACGTGATCTCGTCCGTAGTCAGTTGCGTCACATTCAACTGCATGTGATAGACCGCGCTTTTCACATCCTGCCCGCTCACATCCGCCAGATCCTGCGATAGCAAAGCCACCGCCGTATACGCCGCGCAGCCCGTTCCATAAGGTCCCTGGCACGGCAGAAGAAACGAATACGTGTATTTCCCTGTGTTCGCCAGCGCCTGCGCCAATCCCAGCATCGTCCCTTGCGGCTGCCCCTGCGCCAGGTTGTAGCTCACGCTGTCGCTGGCCCCGGTCACCGTGATGGTTAAAATGTTGCCGCTGATGTTCAACGTCGCCGCCGTCCCACTCCCCGTGTACTGAATGTCCAGGGCGTCCGTGTTCACATAGTAGGTGTGCGATATCGAGTGCGACGTCACGTCCCGTCCCGCGTTCACCCATCCCTGAAACTCCGAGATCAGCGTCTGCGCCAGTGGATACCCCACCGTAATCGCGGCGCCCACCGGAACTCCCGCCGCATCTGCAATCGGCAAGACTGTGCCCGCGTAGTATGTATCCGCGCCCGGCGTCATGCCCTCATCATCCACCGTCAATGTCACCTTTGCCGGATACCTTTGATATACCTGCACGGCCGGCGCCGTATCCGCCGCAATGTTCCCCGCTCCCCCGATCGGCCCCGTGCCGCTCGTGTACTCAACATCCGTCGATCCCGCCACCGCCAGGCTCGACGCATAAAAGTGACAGTAGGAATACGTCACAGCTCCCGTGTTATCCACCAGCGCCCCGTCCCGGTTCGCGTAGCCCTTGTCATTCACCATCGTGATCGCAGTCGCCACCCCATCAAATCGAAATCCGTCGTAATCCAGGTGCGCTTCCGAGTTATAGATCTTTATGTCGCCGGGCCCCGGCGTCGTCTCATTCACGTAGAACCCCAGCGGCTGCGTGCCCTGCGGAATCATCGAGTCCGCTTCCATGTTCGCGAACACCAGATGATCACTCGCTCCTTGCACATAAACCCCATACTGATCGAACCAGTTCACCAGAAAGTGCTGGAAGGTCAGCCACGATTGGCCGTTGACATTAATCACGGGCACATTGCTCAACGCCATCGGCACGATCGGCTCGTTATAGTAAGTCGCGGGTGACCCCACCGAAAAAATGTAGACAAACCCATCTGCCAGATAAAAATCGCCCCGAGCTGTCAAGTTCGACGAAACCGCCGCCACCTTCTGGCCCCACACCGATCCAAACAGACAAAAGTTGATCGCCGAATAAGTTGACGGAACCGGTGCCTTCCAGGCATTGCCCGTCACCACCACCCACTCCGAAGACGGCACAGCATAATATCCCGTCAAGTTCGGTGCCGCCCCGGTCCCATACGCGTCAAACGCAATGGGATTTCCCGAACTCCCCGAAGAAGCAGGCGCCAGACTCTCATTCCAAACATCCCCCCGCTTGAACAGAACCGAATCCCCCGGCGAAAACGTCTGCGCATTCACATGCGCAATCGTTTGCCAAGGCGTGGCCGCGGAGGTCCCATTATTCGAGTCGCTCCCCGCGCCGGAACTAACGTAGTAAGTAGTAGCCCAAGCCCTGGCGCCAAGAAGCATCAGCAAGAAAACTACTGCACTCACTTCCAGCCCTGTCATCCTGAGCGGAGCACGACGATTCGCAGAGCGAATCGTCGTGCGGAGCCGAAGGACCCCTTTCACCTTCGCGCTATCACCGGCTTCGATAGGAACTTTCGCGTTCATGTCTCTCCCGCTTCACTTGCCTCTTCCAATAGAAAAGGCCACCAGCTTTAGCCGATGGCCTTCAAGACCGACCACTGCTTCCTACAAGTACATGAGGACAGCCGCCCTCACCCTGCCCTAATCGAAGCCGAAGGGGCTGTCCACTCGAGCACAGCTCGATGCCTCACTGCTGCGTCAGCCTTCGCGCTCCGCCTCGTCCTGCCCCGGGTCGGCGCTGTCGCCCGTGTCATAATTCGTCAGCCCGGCATTCGCCGATGGCGCTGGGCCAGGCTGAGTCACTCTGCTCTCCGAACCAGTCGGACTCGGCAACTGCCCGCCCCCTGCATCTGTCCCGCCGAGTTCTGAAACCGGCGGATTCCTGTCACTCTGCTCAAACGATTGTGGAACCGATGGTGTTGCAGCCTCCGGATTGATCGCACTGCTCATAACTCTCTCCTCCAGAAAAATATTTGTAAAACTGCCTTCAGACAAATACGGGATAACTAAATGCGCGGACAGCCGCCCTCGGCTGTCCGTCGAGCGCAGCTCGACGTTTTTCGCTGACGGCCGACGGCTGACAGCCAACCCCCGCTCTCCCCAACAAAAAAGGCCACCGGCTCTCGCCGATGGCCGTCGAGGCCCCGCTCCCAACTCTAATGAATCTCCCAACTCATGATCGTTGCCTCTGTTGGATTGTCCGCCGGAATCGTGATGCCATTATTCAGTGTCCCTCCGGCCGTCACGCTCTCCACCGTCCCGCTGCTGCCGCCCAGAAATGTAAACCCCGCCGAACTCCCACCGTAAATCTGCGCGCACGCGCTGGTGCAACTGCTCGTAATCGCCAGATAATATTTCCCCGGCTGCAGTGTCGCGCTCGCGGTCCAGCTCAAAGTCTTGTACCCCGTGCTCGGAGCAAACGTCGTCCCGGCCGTGCTCCCGATGTGTGCCACCACCGTGCCCGAGCTGTTCAGCACTCCAATGTCATATGTGTTGCTAGTATTGTCCGCCGTCGAAACGTCATACGTCACCTGGGTCGTGGTCAGTGGAAACGTCAGCACCACGCCCCAAAGCTCCGCCTTGCCCGCGGTACTCGAAAAGGTGATCGCCGTCCCCGTCGTATTCGTCGTAAACCACGGGATCGAATACGAAACGCTGCTGCTGACATTCGATCCCGGCATGTCGAGAAACATCTGCACCGTCGTGCTGCCCGAACTCGCCTGCAGCACCCGGCCCAGGATCTGCGTCCCTGTCGGCCGCGTAGCACCCGCGTCATGGCACAGGGGATAGAGTCCGCCACTCGCCGTGCTCGAAGGCACAACGTAGTCCCCCACCACGGTAGCGCTTCCGTCGAAGCTGCAATAGGCGGAGCCAGCCTTTGCCAACGTAACTACCCCAGAAGTCCCCGCGTTGAAAATCACCACCCCAATCGCTCCGCTAGTCAGCGCGCTCGGGGACGACACCGCACATCCCGCAGCGGTCAGCACCGCCAACCCATTGATAATTGTTCCCGTCGTCGTGTCATTGCACAATTCGTAGCTTTCGCTGGCAAACTTCCCCAGTTCAAAGCCGCTTCCGCTCGTGGAGTTTCCCGCCGCGTAAACCGTCCCCGGCCGCAGCCCCGTGCCGCTCCCGCTATTGAACGACCCTACGCTATAAATCTGGTCGGTCCACGGTTTCAGATTCCCGTACGCATCGATCACCCACTTCAATCCGCTGTTGATCCAGAAGCCCAGCCCGTACGCACTTCCGGAAGGCGAACTTTCGCTGCGCAACACCGAGTAGCCATCGCCGGTATCGTATCCCATCGATATCCGCTGCCAGGTCGAACTGTTCGTGTAACTCGAGTACACGTGGAGATTCTGCGCCGCCCCTCCCACCACGTATTCGCCCAGGTCGTTCGCATCTTCCTGGAAAAGATTCGGAAAGTAGGAGCTCGTCGCCGTCGTCGCCACTTTCTGTGGAGTCCCTGCGTTAGCCGAAATATAAAAGTTTCCGTCGTTCGAGATCCCCAGCGCCGAAGTTCCCGCGCCCGCCGCCGTCATCGCCGCCCCGGGTACCGGCGAACTCACCGTCCACGGCCCCGCTACCAGCAGCTGCCCGTTCACCGTCACATTCCCGCTGAACGTTCCCCCCGCCGCCATAATCCCATTGCTTCCCGTATAGTTCAGCGTCGACCCGGTATCTGTGAGCCCGCTGTCTCCGCTCACCGCCGCTCCGTTCGCGGAATATAGCGCCAGCTGCGTCGCCGTCCCGCTGTTCACCACCCCTGAACCGCATCCCGTGCAGGTCCCCGTCACCGTCAGATTCCCATTAACCTTCACCGGCACGTTGAAGGTTTTCAGCGAAGCCGTCAGCCGTTCGAGAAAACTGACATTGTCTCCCACATTCCCGATGTAGTCTGAGATCGCGACCGGCGCCCCAAATGCCAGTTGCGCATTCGACGCGGAACCCGCCGATGCATTATCCAGTCCCACATAGGTGTCATTGGCATCGTAGGTAGGCCTCATTCCCGCTGTATTCAGAGTCTTGGCGGGATTCGAGTCAACCAGCGTAATCTTGTGCCCGCCGGCGATCACTCCGTATAACCCCTCCTCAAAATTCAGCCGGCCTTTCGCCCCGGAAACATCGGGGCCATTGTAGGCTCCGGCAAGTAGAAGAGTTGTCCCGGCTTGGCTTCCCTGCGTGTCTTCGAGACAGGTGACCCAGGATCCGCCATAGACTCCGTTGCAATCGAGCGCAAAGAACTTTGGGATCATAGTCCCGAAACTGCTCACCACTTGGCTCACGGGATTCAGTGCCGAGTTCGCCACGTTGTCGCCGAAACGATCAAAATACACGCCCCCAGGAGTTGGGCCGGAGCTCACCACATCCCCCGGCGTGGTGTAGATCACTGAACCATTCCAGAAAGGCAAGCCCGGCCAATAGGTGGCGGGAGTCGCAACCGTGTAGCTCGTTGTGCTGGTCGAGGCCGTGTCGCTGAAGCTGCAAACGTTGCTCGATCCCACTGCCGCGCAAGTCGATGCCACAGTTAATCCCGTTGCCACTGAGCCGCAAGTCGTCGTCGTGCCGCCCGCACAAATCGCCGTGTAGGGCGCTGGATTATTTGCTTGCCCGGAGGTGCGGATTACGTCGTAGGTGATCGTTCCCGTAGTCCCGAACTCTGGCCAGACCACAGAAATGCTTCCCGTCTGATTCGTGAGCGCGATCCCCGCCAGAAACGGAGCACTGGCTCCGTTCGTGGAACTGTGGGCGACGATGTAGTAGTCGTATTGCGTCGATCCCGTATTAGCAAACACGGGAGCCGACCCCACTGGCCCCACAGAGTTCTTCACCGAAGCGAATCCGCCCTCCACAATCAACCCCGCTTCGCCCAGACCGAGAGGATTGCCGCTGGCGCAGCCCGCGACCTCACCGTAAACGTTGTCCAACTCCACGTTAGGAACATTGGAGTAGACCCCAATCGACCGCACTGCGAACTGTGCCTGTCCTTGAATCACAGAATCTGAAATTCGCAGTGTGTTCCCATTCTGATTGTCAACCCCGTTCGCCCCGCAGTTGAGGCTAATATTACTGTTCTTGATGTAAAGCACTCCCGCGTTGCCGCTTCCGCCGGCGCCTTTCACCGCTACTGAGCAGAACGTTGACGTGCAGTGATACCACCGCGCTTGATATGTCGACAGCCCATCGATAATTGCCGCCTGGTCGTTATCCACTTGAATCAGTGACCCAAACGAACTGCCGCTGCTGGCGCCGCCCACCGGAAATGGATTCGCCGATCCAATGTCAGTGAAATGAGTCTTCTGGCCTTGATCCTCGATCATTGGATAGTTGCAATTGTTGCAGGCCGCCTCCCCCACAAAATGTTCCACCGTGACATCCCACACGTAAGTAGCGTGCGCATTACTTCCGATGAACAGGCACGTGTCGGCCATCGCGCAGGTTATAACTGAGCCCGAGAAATCCACCACCATGTTCGGCGCGCTGACTGTCACCCGCGCCTGCCACGTGTATTGTGCCGGCGAAATTACAACCGACCCCAGTGCCGCAGTGCCGCCGGCATAAGTCGGCGCGAACGACGCCGCATTGATCGCTTCCTGCACTCCTTGCGACGCCGATCCAACCGCATACCCGGAGCCATGAGTGTTAGCTGCGGTAAACGTTATGGTTCCCCCCGCTCCTCCTGCTTGCGCACAAGTGGTTGAAGTGATCAATACTGCTTCCGGTGTCCCCACCCCTGAGATATAAACATAGGTCTGCGCTCCGGCCGGA
>DATHMS010000099.1:0-20706 GCA_035486795.1 Candidatus Sulfotelmatobacter sp.
TGACCGATCGAGCCGATCCGGCGCGTCTTTGGTTGAGCAGCCATCTAGTCCGTAGTTAGATTTCCTTCTTCAACTCCGCCAACAAGTTCAGCGCTTCCAGCGGCGTGAGCCGGTTCAAATCCACCTCGCGCAGCTTCTCCAACACCGGCTGCGAGATCGGAGTGAAGATCGTCAACTGCGTAGCCGGCGGCGACGCTCCCGGCGAAAGATGTCCTGTCGCCAGGCGCTCGACTGACTCGTGCTCGGCCAGCACCTCGCGCGCTCGAATAATTACTTCATTCGGTAAGCCCGCAAGCTTGGCTACTTCAATTCCGTAGCTGCGGTCGGCCGCTCCGGGCTCAACCTTGCGCAAGAAGACGATCCCGCCGCCGGTTTCCTTTACCGAAACGTGATAGTTCTTCACTCCTGCAAGCTGCTCGGCCAGTTCCGTCAGCTCGAAATAGTGGGTAGCGAATAGAGTTTTGGCCCGCACACGGGCGTGCAGATACTCGATGGCGGCCCAGGCAATCGCCAGGCCGTCGTAAGTCGAGGTGCCGCGGCCCACCTCATCCAGCAGGATCAGCGAACGCGCCGTCGCCGTATGCAGAATTGCTGCCGTCTCGGTCATCTCGACCATGAAGGTCGAGCGACCGCGCGCCAGGTTGTCGCTGGCACCGATGCGGGTGAAGACGCGGTCGACCACGCTGAGCCGCGCCGAGCGTGCCGGCACGAATGATCCCATCTGCGCCAGGATCACGATCAGCGCCGTCTGCCGCAAGTAAGTGGACTTGCCTCCCATGTTAGGGCCGGTCAGCAGCACAATCGTGTGCGTGGACGAATTCAGGTAAAGGTCGTTGGGGACGAAACGCTCGCTGCCGCCGGCCATCTCCTGCTGCTCAATCACCGGATGGCGGCCCTCGATGATCTCCAACTCGCCCGTTTCACCTTGAGCCAAAGCCCTGGCGCTCGAAGCGTTGTTTGCCGAAGCAACAAATTGGGGCCGGCAATAATTCCTCAGCGCCGCAATGTGGCCAAACGAAGCCAGCACATCCACCTCGGCCAGTGCCAGTGCAGTCTGCCGGATCCGCTTCGCTTCGGACGCAATCGCAGTGCGCAACTCGGTGAACAGCCGCCGCTCGATCTCGACAATCTTTTCCTGCGCATCGAGAATCTTGGCCTCGTACTCCTTTAGCTCAGGGGTGGTGAAGCGCTCTGCGCCCACCAGGGTTTGTTTGCGTTCATAATCCTGCGGAACCAAGTGAAGATTCGGTTTCGAAACCTCGAGGTAATAACCGAAGATAGAGTTGAACTTCACCTTGAGCGACCC
Organism: Candidatus Sulfotelmatobacter sp.; assembly: GCA_035486795.1. GTDB lineage: Bacteria > Acidobacteriota > Terriglobia > Terriglobales > Acidobacteriaceae > Sulfotelmatobacter. The sequence goes on from DATHMS010000099.1 coordinate 1,307, forward strand.
AATCCCGGTCCGCCCGCGTTCCCGCTGCTCGATCTGCGCCAGCACCTGCTTGCTGTTGCGCGAGAGTTCGCGCAACTCATCCAGATCGCGGTCCACGGCCGCCGCGACGACGCCGCCATCAGCAAAGTTCAGAGGGGGCTCCGGCACAATTGTCCGCTCAATGCGCTCCCGCAAGTCTCCCAGTTCGTCGAGCGATCCGTGCAAAGTCGTCAGGCGCTCCGCTGCAAACCTTCCGAGCGCGGCCTTTGCTGCCGGAATCTTCCCCAGTGATGCCGCCAGCGCCAGCACATCCCGCGGGTTCGCTGTCTCCAGCGTGACACGGCTCAAAAGACGCTCCAGGTCAAGTACGCCATCGAGCGCGCGCCGCAGTTCCTCGCGTGCGATCGTGTTCTTCACGCCCGCTTCCACCGAGTCTAGGCGCGCCTTGATTTCGGCGAGATCGAGCGACGGCCGCAGCAACCAGGCCCGGAGCAAACGCTTGCCCATGGGCGTGACTGCAACATCGATGGAGCGAAACAGAGTAACGCCCGCATCCGTCCCCGCGAAGAGAGGCTCAATCAACTCTAGGTTGCGGACGGTCACCGCATCCAGCACCAGACAATTTTGCCGTTCATACCAGCCGATACGGTCCACATGATCGAGCGATCCACGTTGCGTCGAACTCACATAGTAGAGAATGGCCCCTGCAGCGGCCGCAGCGGCTGTCCGCCCCGCCAGCCCAAATCCCTCAAGCGACAACACGCCGAAATGATTCTCCAGCAGCGGGATCGCGTGGTCGGGCGCGAAGATCCAGTCGTCGAGCGGAGTCTCCGCACAAGTGGCCCCCGGTGCCCGAGGCTGCGGTGCTGCTGCAGGCGTAACTTGAGGAGTCAGGCCTTGCGTTGGGACGAGAGAAGCTCGGCTGCCTCTCGCCTCGAACAGCGGTGCCGCCGATGCGTACAACAATTCTTTCGGCCGCAGTTGCTCCAGTTCTTCCTGCACCCGCCGTAGAGCGCTTTCTCCCGAGAATTCCGTGGCGCGAAACTCCCCAGTGGAGAGATCCAGCGCGGCAAACCCCACACGTTCTCCAACATGCGTCAGAGCGGCCAAAAAATTGTTTTCCTCCGACCCCAGCAGCGAATCTGCTGCCGTGCCGGGCGTGACCACACGCGTCACTTCGCGCCGCACCAGTTTCTTCGCCAGCCGGGCATCTTCCATCTGTTCGCAGATCGCCACCTTGAACCCTTTGCGGATCAGCTTCCCAATGTAGCCTTCCGCCGCGTGGTGAGGCACTCCACACATAGGCACCGCAATGCCTTTCTCCTTGTTGCGCGAGGTAAGAGTGATTTGCAGCTCTTTGGAGGCGACAATCGCATCATCAAAGAAAAGCTCGTAGAAGTCGCCCAGGCGGAAAAACAGCAACGCGGTGGGATGTTCTTTCTTGACGGCGGCATATTGCCGCATCAGCGGAGTGGACGGCTCGGTCATTAAAGCGGGCTTGGCGCGGATTATAACAAAGCCTAATCGCGACTTTCTGTGCCGCGGCTCACAGGAGGATGTGCAAATGCCAGTTGACGCGGATTCTCCCACAGTGTTTACCTACTACATGGAACTCCGCAAAGATCCCATCACCCGCTCCTGGGTCATGACCGGAGACGAGCCGGCTGAAAGGGCGCTGCGTTCAGAGACCGCCTGCCTTTTTTGCCCGGATGCTCCCCAGGCCACGCAGGTCATTTCCGCGTTACCCAGTGCGGCGTGCTGGTCGGCGCGGTCCATGGTGCATCCCGCTCCGCTCTACCACATCGAAGGTGAGCCCGGCCGCCGCGGCGACGGCCTTTATGACCGCATGAACTCCGTCGGGGCTCATGAAGTTCTGGTCGAGAATCCCCGGCATGACCGCCAGCTCTGGAGTGCAAGCGACGACGAAATCGGGATGTTCCTGCGCCTCGCCGCCGAGCGCATCCTCGATCTGAAACGCGATCCGCGTATCAAGTACGTCAGCCTCTACAAGGACTACGGGTCCAACGCTGGCCAGGAATTCGCTCATCCTACCTCCCAGCTCACGGCCACCATGTTCGTGCCCCGGCGCGTGCTCTATGAGTTGCGGGCGGGACGGGAATATTTCACTGAAAAGGAGCGCTGTGTTTTCTGCGACATTCTCAATCAGGAGGAGCGTCAGGCTTCGCGTGTCATCGAGGCTCGCGGCGACTATGTTGCTCTCGGCCCCTACGCTCCACGCGTCCCCTACGAAACCTGGATTCTTCCCCGCAACCACGACGCGTCCTTCGAACGCACGGGATTGTCGAAGCCGGGATTGCGCGTGAATCTCGCTGCGCTTCTACGCCGCACTCTGCAGCGCATTCGCACCGTGACGGAGGGTTTCCATCTCGTGCTGCACACCTCGCCCAACAGCCTCCACCCTTCCAAGACCCTCGGCTATTGGAAGACCATCGACGACGACTACCACTGGCACATCGAGATCATGCCGGTCCTCGCCGCCAAAGCCCGCTCGTATACGTTCAAGGAGGTTTATTACTCTCCGGTCAGCTCCGAGACTGCGGTTAAGCAACTGCGGGAGGCCAAGATTGACGGCTGAGGCATATTTCTTTGCAAAACCCAATAGGGACTAAAGAGGACCAGGTTGAGACACGTAATGAGCGCGGCTTCTGCTTGTGACCCTATCCATTGCCCAGACTCCCAAGCCGTGCCTCTGAGCGGGAGTAACCCAAATTGGTTCACTGCTCCGCAAAAAAAATTAGTGGACGTAGTTGATCGCAATTGCCGGGGTGACTGTAGAATTCGTATTGTGGCTGGGCGGAATCACGCGGGTGCCGACGAGTACGCCGAGGTTTGACTTCCAACTGTATTCGATCGCTGGCGCGAAGGCGAAGACTTCGCTCGATCCGGAGTTCAGCAAGACGCTCGAGGGATTCTGTGCGCTGCTGGGACTAGCGTTATATCCGGTTACTTGAGTGTTCCAGTTGTGACGGTACGTGACATCGAGCGCCAGCACCCATTTACGCGTTACGCTATATTCCCATGAGGAGTCTGCGAGGAACGAGCTGCCGGGCTTGGCCTGCCCGCTGAATCCGGCGGTCGTACCGTAGCTACTGACACCCTCCACATTCACGTCGTGGGACAACGCCTGCGACGCGTCGAAGCGCGTGCGCAGAATCCGGCCGTTCGGCAGCCAGAAGTACGTCTGAGTGTAGACCGCCAAGGTCGTGGTGTAGGCTCCGCTGCCCAGGCCGTCGTTCGGCCGGTCGCCCAGCCGGTCATACTTCCCCGTCGGAACCGTTTCCTGCAGGACAATCGAGGTCGTCGGCGTCCAACTGCCTTCGTGAAACTTCGCGAGCCGGTACTGACCCTGCAAGGTGAGATCGCCCAGTTCGACACTTGAGCTGCTGGGGCCACTGTTCGCCACATTGAAGCCCCCCGTGGGGATCAACCCGACAGTCACTCGATCCAAAAGTCCGTAGTTGATGTATGTGAGCGAACCCAGTCCGTTCGCGTGTGCGGAGATCACATCGTAGAGATAGGGCTCGATCAAAAGATGCCCGCGCGGTAAGGTCGTGGCATTGGGCGCCAGCATGGGGCCGGTCCACCAGGCATCATCCAGCGACTGCCGGACGACAGAAGAGACCGGCGAGGCCTCCTGGGCACCGGCAATGCCGGCTGCTCCGACGAACAATCTCGCTACCATCAGTGCTCCCACCGCGACGTACTTCCGCATGACTGGCATCTCCTCGATTGAGGCGGACTCTATTCTCTTGCATCCTTACACATCCGCCATGAAAGCTCCCGCCGCAGGGGGTTGGACCCGATGACTGAACCGGCGTCACTCGAGCGAGAAGCCCCTACTTGAGAATGATCTCTTCCAGTAGTTGACGGCTGATCTGTTCGCGCATCTCGCCGCGCTTCTCGGAGATTTGGTGGACGGCTTGTTGGTTACCCTGAATTTTGTCTTGGGCTGCCTCTAACTTGGCCTCAAAACCGTCCAAGGATGCGTAATTCTTGTACTCGATCGCGAGCGCGACATCCCAGTCCTGGGGATCGGACTTATCCTCCTTCAGGAAAAACTTGTAGTCCAGGATTATCCCTTGCCGTTTTTCTTCCTCCAGCAGCGGCTTGCTGGTTTGACGCAGGTTGGCGAGGTATTCGTCCAGATGACCGGGCTTCACACGAACCGTTGACAACCGCCACAACGGACCTTCGGTGTAGCTTTCCTGCGCGGCCAAAATCGGCGTGAGCAGCAACACAAATGCGAACAGCCCAAGCAGCTTTTTCATTTGATCTCCTCAAAGTGAGGTTGAAGGGAACCGCCGCCGATTCGTTGGATGCATCTTCAAGACTCGTCGACCATCGCCCTCCGAGAGATTGGAACACGGGAGAGAAAACCCAGTATTGTACAAAATTGCGACCGAAGGAGCAGTCGCGGTTGGCTTGAAATCACCCATCGTCGGGCTATTATTCGCAGTCGTCGTTTGTTCGGACTGTGGAGCTTTTCAATGGTTTTCTACATCCAATCCGCGAGGGTTCAACGAAGTAAAGGAGGAAACAGTCAGTGGCTGGACAAATGGTGCGGGTACACACTGTCCCCGGCTGCGAAGGCCTGGAACTCATCGAAGGCAAGTATGTTGATTTTCGATTTGCGCGTCATGCGCACCCGCATTTTTCGATTGGTGTGAATAGCCGTGGAGCACAGCGCTTCTATCATCGCGGCCGCGAAACGATTGTACGACAGGGAGAGCTTATATTGCTTAATCCGGACGAAGCCCACTCCAACGAACCAGCGGAGAATTCCTGGAACTGCGTCTCGCTGTGCCCGGCCCCAGCCGTGCTAACGGGCTTCATGCCTGAGCTGGGAGACTCAAAAATCCGTTTTCGTTTCGCAGTAGTACGCGACTCCCATTTTGCAGTTCGATTCACTGATCTCTTGAGCCGATACGCCGGATGCAAAAGTACCCTAGAACTACAGCAACACTACTTAAATTTGATCGCCGACATTTTCCATCTGTACGGCAGCCGTAGACTTACCGCGCGATTCAGCGCACCGATCGAAAAGGCTCGGGAACGCCTTGCCGATTCTCCGGAAGCCAACATCAGCCTGTCTGAGCTAGCCGACGAAGCGGGCACTTCGCCAACGACGCTATTGCGGTCCTTTACGAAGGCCGTCGGGTGCACCCCTCATACGTACCAGACAGCGCGGCGTGTTCACCGCAGCAGGCAGCTTCTTAGGGACGGTTCTTCTATCGTCGAGGCCGCGCTTCTCTGCGGATTCGCTGATCAAAGTCACTTCACCCGCGTTTTCAAAAGGTGGACCGGCCCGACTCCAGTCCGCTACTGCGCGGAAGCCCATCGCGCCAGGAGCATCGAGTCACGAGCTTTCTAAGAAGCTTGGAATGGCTTGAATCAGTTTGCAGTCCGCGCACGCGCAAAGCCTGCTACTGCCTGCCTCCGGCCCGGCGCAGCAAGCGACCGATTTCGTTATTGTTCCGAACCTGGGCCCACGTGAGTGCGGTATAGCCGTTCCGGCTGCGAAGGTTTACATCCGCGCCCGCCGCCAGAAGTGCCTTGACTACTTCCGGGTTTGCCTTGGGGTTCCGGCAGGCGAGGATCAGAGCTGTTTGCCCAGTCTGATCCAAAGCGTTGACGCTCGACACATTGACGCCCACCGCATTCAATTTGGCGCTCTTTGCCACAGACAATAGCTGCTGCACCGCCTTCAAGTCTTCCTGCGCGGCAGCCCTCATAAGTTCGGTTTCGTCCGGATCGTCAAGAGTTTCGCCACCGCTTCCCAGATCAAGTGGCCACGCAATGGGAACAATCCTGACCACCTTGATGCCGATATCTCCGTTCATCCTCTGCCAATCATTGAGCCTGAAATAACCTCGTAACAGAGGCTCAATCTGTATCTCAACCGTCGACTGCCATATCGGACGCCCTTCCGGGCGCCAGACTCCTGCGGCTTCGTCCCAGGCTTGCAGCCGGAACACACTGAAGCCGTCGGCCAGGTTCCACTCAAAGTGAGCATCCAGATTACGACTGAAGCCTGCAGGGCTAATCCAGAGCGCAGTGCACACCACCAGCAATGCCGCAACCAGGTAAGGCCAAGATCGGCGACCGACGCAACGAGATACAAGCGCCGCCGACAAGCCAACCAGGGCTAAATCCCCAATCAAAAAGCCCGCTGCGATGAATACTTCGCCCGCTGTGTTCCACCAGCGAAGGCGCCAATCCAGGAAGCCGCCTTCGTCAAAATGCCAAAATGGATTGAGATAAAGGACCAGCAGACCGGTGACGAACAGCAGCGCCCCCACTTCCACGCCGGTGAATGCCCAAGTCGTGCGGCGGATGTGCTTGGCCGTTGGAGTGAGCATCAGTGTCTACCAGCAAGAGTATAGACACTGCGCGGAAGACGGGGAATCAAAGCCGATACTACCTAGGAATAGTGTGAGGCGAACAAGAACACAGCTTATTGCGCTCCAGCCGCCTTCGCGTGCAGGGCTGGCATCCGCTGGCGCAGAAGCTCCTCCGCTGCATTCGCCTCAACGGGAGGGGAGAAGAAGTGTCCTTGCCCGAGTTCGCATCCCAGTGCGCGGAGGTGATCAAACTGCTTGCTGGATTCAATGCCTTCCGCAATCACTTTCAACTTCAATTTGTGCGCCAGCACGATGATCAACTCTACCGTCTCACAGGTTTCGCGGTCAGCCAGCATTCCGCCGATCAGCGAGGGGTCAATCTTCAATGCTTCAACCGGAAACTGTCGCAGCCCGCTTAAAGAAGAATTCCCCGTTCCAAAGTCATCAAGGGTTACCCCTACTCGAAGCTGCTTGAGGTGTGAAAGAACGGTTGCGGTCACCTTTGCGTCGGCGGTTGCCACGCCTTCCGTCATCTCTAGATGCAGCCGCGACGGTTCAACCCCAGAATCCCGCAGTGTCGCTTCCAGGCCGGCCACGAACTGGCCATCAGCCAATTGTTTGGCTGAAACGTTCACGCTTAACCCCACGGCGTCCTCCTTGGGAATCTCGTTGTCCCACGCGCGTAACTGCGCGCATGCCTCCAGAGTCATGCCCTGGCTGATGGAAACTAGCAACCCCGCATCCTCCGCCGCGGCAGCGAACTTGTCCGGCAAAATCAAGCCTTGCTCGGGATGCTGCCAGCGCAGAAGCGCCTCGAATCCAGTGATTTGCTTTGTTTTCAGTTGCACGATGGGCTGGTAATAGACGCGGAACTGGCGCTTCACCAGGGCCTCTCGCAGCTCGGATTCCAGCTTCAGCCGGTTGATGGCACGGGTGTGCATCGCCTCATCAAACACCTCACAGCGTGACCCTCCCAGTGCTTTGGCCCTTCGCATCGCGACGTCGGCGTCCACTAGAAGATCGACTGCGTTGCCATGGGCGGACTTGCTCAAAGCGATGCCAAGACTCGCCGACGTGCGCACCTCGTGTCCTTCTACGAGGAGGGGCTCGGCAACAGCGGAGAGAATTCGGGTGGCTACCCGCATCGCATTGCTCGGGTCGCTCACCTCTTCGAGGAGAATGGTAAATTCGTCGCCGCCCATCCGAGACAGAACTGCGTCCATCATGGGGAACTCGAATTGCGGACGGGAAACCGTATCGTCGTGTCTCAAACAGACCCCCAGGCGCTGTCCAATCTCCACGAGCACCCGATCCCCTAGCGCGCGGCCCATGCCGTCATTGAACTCCTTGAAACCGTCCAGATCCACCAACAACACGGCGTGCTGGCGGTCGGGGCTGCGCTGTGCCCGGGCAAATAAATGCTGCAGGCGGTCCAGAAAGAGACGCCGGTTCGGCAGCCCGGTCAGGGCGTCGTGAAAAGAGTTGTGCTCCAATTGTTCTTCCGAGCGCTTGCGCTCGGTCACGTCGCGGTTCACAATGACCAGCTTGGAGACCTCGCCCTTCTCGTCCCTGATGGTGCTGGCCATCGACTCCAAAACCCGCCAGGTGCCGTCTTTGTGACGAATGCGGTAATCCAGTTTTCTCCCGACTCCAGTGCTGCGCGCTTCACGAGCCGCTTCCAGCACCTTGAAGCGGTCATCCGGGTGGATCTGCTCGAAAGAGGACGTTTCCCCCAGTTCTGCCGCGGAATAACCCAGAATTCTCTTGTAGGCGGGACTGTTATAGAGCCGCCGCCCCTTCACGTCCACCAGCGCAATCATGTCGGCCGCGTTTTCCGTGACGATCCGAAACAACTCTTCGCGTCGCTTCGACTCCCGGCGAGCCATGTACATCCGAAACTGCTGGTAAACCAACAGAATGCCAAGCGCGGCAAAGGCAATCCAATTCCAACGCAGCATCATTTTGCACCCAAGCGGAGAGAAAGACCCTCCGTAGGGCGACTCTCAAAGAGGGATATCGGCAAATACAGGCAGGATAATTAGCCCGGCTGCGCGCCGGGCTCTTGAGGTACGCTGTCTCGGTTGTCGTTTCTTCCTTTACTGCACAACTACTGCACAACGGCGGTCAGACCCGTTGGAGGGTTGGGACCTTGACCTTCGTTTGGCACGGAGGTCGCATTTGCCCAGAACTTAACCGAATTGTAGACGCAGTTAACTTGCGCACTCGGAGGGCCGCCTCCCCAAGTTGAATCACCTGACCAAGCATTCGCAAAAATCCACAGTCCGTGAGGAGGCATGGCCACGTCTGAACTAGTCGTCGAGTGAACAACTTGGCCATCCACCGTGAAGGAAAGAGTTCCGGGAACCCATAAAAACCCGTACCGGTGGTATGCCAGTGCGGGGTTAAATGAAAGGCTCTGAACCATCGAGACGCCGGACGGGTGAGTGGTGAGATGAACTGCGCCTGAATTTGCAGATCCAAGCCAAGATTCATTCAAAAGAAACTCAAAGTCGTATTCTTCCGGGCCATAGGTTCGGTTCTGAAGTGTCCCGCCAGCTTGCATCAAGAAGAAAGAACAGACTCCTCCGGCCACTTTCGTAGGATCGACGGTCATCGTCATTTCGTAGTAGCCGTAACCATACCCCGGTAGCGCGTTAGAGATGATTTCGGATCCTTGTAAAGGAGTCCCTGGACTAATCGAGAGCGTCAAATATCCCGTTGCGGGTTGCCCCAAAGTTGTCGGATCAGCCGTTGTGAAATCAGCAAGGGAAGGTAGGAGGTCATTGGACCCTGTCCCAATCCAGGGACCATCAACTTGAAAAGCTCCGTCAGCGGTATCCAGGCCTGCGGTCCCGACTTGAGAAGAACTGCCATTTGGCGCAGTAAACTTCTCGTAAAGAGTGGGTGTCTGTCCAATTAGATGGCTGGTTGTGCATCCAACGCAGAGAGTTACCAGCAAAACGAAACGATTCCAAATTTTAGGATTCTTCATATTGATATTCCAAGACCAGCAAGGTAGCGATGCTTTAGAGATACCGTTCGTCGGCTTCGAGCGATTGTCCAGCGCTCGGTATCCGTGGAAAACGGCGCTCTAGAAGCAAGGGATCGCGCAGGATTCAGTGACGTAGCTAAAGGGAAAAAACTGGTACTTTGCAGAGAATTCGGCGAGAGAGCGTGGACATTCGCCCGTGCTGACGAGCAAACGGTCGGGAGCAGAAGCGCAATCGCTGCAAAGGGGGAGTGTTTCTTCATAACCGAATGACCCTATTCTGGCACATGAAAAGCAACAAAGAATAGGACACAGTGGTACACGACCGCAGGAGCACGAAGTCGTGCGTCGAAAGTAACCGTCGAAGGCACTAATGACTGGCAGATGAAAAAAGCTGCGATTCTTCTGTACCAACGAGTACGCTGGCTGAATGCCAGCTTGGCTTGAAGCCCATCAAAATTGCAGGTCCCTTTTAATTGCCTTGTTTTCAATAGGAACGAGCGCTAGGGATTTACCACGATCTTGCCAAACATTTGACTCCGTTCCAAATACTCATGCGCCGCCCGCAGCTCGCTGAGAGGAAACACCCGGTCGACCACTGGGTTCAGGCGCCCGGCGAACACGTGCCGCAACACTTCATGCAACTCGCCCATGGTTCCCATATAGGAACCGAGAAGGGTCAACTGCCGGGCGAACAGATGGCGCAAATCGAGCGCGACGTTCGGTCCGGTCGTGGCTCCGCAAGTCACCAGCGTCCCTCCGATCTTCAGGGACTTCACACTCTCGTCCCAGGTGGCGGCGCCTACATGCTCCACCACGATGTCGACGCCTTCTTTGTTTGTAATCTTCCGAACTTCTTCGGAGATCTTCTGCTTGTAGTGGTTAATGCCAAAGTCCGCGCCTAGTTCGCGGCCCTTTTCCAGCTTCGTTTCATCACCTGCAGTCGTAATCACGCGGCAGTGAAAGAATTTGGCGATCTGAATCGCCGCGATGCCGACACCAGAGCTCGCGCCGAGCACCAGCACGGTCTGTCCCGGACGAATGCCGGCTCGTCCGACCAGCATGTGCCACGCGGTTAAGAACACCAGGGGCACGCTCGCCGCCTGATTAAAATCGAGCGAGTCTGGAATCGGAATCACATTCGCCGCCGGCACGGCAATGAGTTCGCAATTCCCTCCATCCACACCATTGCCCAGAACGGTAAATTCCCTACATTGGTTTTGCAGTCCGGTAACACACTTTGCGCAATGCCCGCAGTAATGCATTGGCGCCAGCAGCACTCGCTGTCCAGTCTTGAACGCTGCGACGTACTCGCCTACCTCGACCACTTCTCCGGCCACATCGCTGCCGAGAATATGCGGCAGCTTCACTCCCGGCAGCCCCTTGCGCACCCAAATGTCCAGATGATTCAGCGCACACGCCCGCACACGAACCAGCACCTGATCCTTGCGCGGCTGTGGATCAGCGATATCTTCGTAAATCAGAACTTCCGGCCCACCAAATTGGTGAATGCGAACTGCTTTCATAGAAGCGTTCTCCTGCAAGGTGTGAGGCTACAAGCATACTTCCCCAGATCAGTAATTCCCAATCCGAGATCGGAGCAGAAATCTCTTGAGCTTGTCGTTGGACAAGCGCTTTGTGCCGGTTCACGATGGCAGAGCCTGGCAAGCCCGATGGTACCCACTAGCGCGACAATCCCCAGAATGATGAGCCCTGGGTTTTTGCTTGTCCCCTTGTTTGACTCTGGCTGTTAACCGACTGATAATCAAGTCTGCGAGCAGCTTCCGGTCATGGACATCTACGAGCAAATCGTTCAGCTGCAGCGCGATGGACGCCGCGGCGCAGTTGCCACCATCGTCAACGTGCGCGGCTCGATTCCTTCCTTTCGTACAGCAAAGATGCTGGTCCGCGATGATGGCTCGATCGTGGGCACGATCGGCGGCGGCTGTGTCGAGGCGGAGGTGTGGCAAGCGGCACGAGAAGTGATGGAATCGGAAAAACCCCGTACGCTTACCTTCGACCTCAACCAGGATCCGAAGTACGACGCCGGACTGGTCTGTGGGGGCACACTCGAAGTTTTCATCGAGCCGGTGTTACCTCCAGCATTACTTTATATTTTCGGTGCAGGTCACGTGGCTGTAAATCTTTGCCGGGTCGCTGCAAATGCGGGTTTCGACCTCATCGTCACCGATGACCGCACCTCTTACGCTTCCAAGGAACGCTTTCCGGCCGCCCGCGAAGTCCACGTGCTCGATTTCGATGAGGCCACTCGGAAGCTCGATCCCAACGAGTCTTCCTACATCGTCATCGTCACCCGGGGTCATCGCGACGATATGAGCCTGCTGCGGTGGGCGGTGCAAACTCGCGCCCCCTACATCGGTATGATCGGCTCCAAGCGCAAGGTGATCGGAATTTTCAAGATATTGCAAGAGGAAGGCGTGCCCGCGAAATTGTTTGAGCGTGTCCACGCTCCAATCGGGCTCGACATCGGCGCCGTCACACCCGAGGAGATTGCGGTTGCGATTACGGCGGAGCTGATCGCGTTTCGGAGGCATGCCAAGGCCAGCCTACCCCATATGAGTTGGTTCCGTTCGCCAGGCTCGCGGCTTGACGCCAGCAATGAGCGAGCTGCCGCCGGGTTCGACGAGCATGAGTGAAACGATCGGTGGCTTTGCCTTTCCTCCGTGCCTCGGTTCCTCTGTGGTGGATTCAGTTTTTTCCATCCCTCTCATAATCCCTGCTATCTTCGCTGCATGACCCGCGCTTCCAGCTTCGCCGGCTTAATCCTCGCTGCCGGAGATTCCTCGCGGATGGGCAGAGACAAAGCCTTACTCCCGTGGCCGCCGTCGGCGGCCGGGCAATCGACTTCGAGCGATACTTTTCTATCAGCGGCCATTCGTTCACTTTCGATGGCTACGGAGTTCGTCCTCGTGGTTGTGGGCAAGAATGAACCAGCGCTGGCGCCGATCATTTATGCTCAGGGAGCCTCTCTTGTGGTGAACCTCGATCCGGGCCGGGGCCAGTTTAGTTCGTTGCAGCTCGGGCTGCGCGAAGTGCTCAACCACGGGCGTGATGCCGTGATGATTACGCTGGTTGACCGGCCTCCAGTCAGCCCCAAGACCGTCGAAACTTTGCGCGAGGCCTTCGAAGCAGCCGATCAGAGCGTGTGGGCGGTGGTTCCAGAGTTCTCTGGCAAACATGGGCATCCCTACCTTGTCGGCCGCGAAATGATGGAAGCGTTTCTCCGCGTCCCGGCCACATCGATCGCCCGCGAAATCGAACACGATCATCGGGAGCATATTCAATATTTCCCTGTCGACGATCCTCTGGTCGTTCTGAATATCAACACGCCGGAGGACTATTCCGGGCTGCTGGCGCGCTCCTGCTGAACACAGATCCGCGTAACCGCGTCCGTCTGACCCAGTGTTCATCCGAACAATGTCCGACATTGCGCGCTTCCCCCCGAGCAAGTTATGGTCGACGGATGAATGCTGCAGAGGCGGAAGCATTCCTTCCCGCGACCAACGAATTTCTCGATTCGATTCTCCGTCTTAATCTGCGCGTCGCTGCGTTTGACTGCGACGGCACGCTGTGGTCGGGCGATGTCGGGGAGCGGTTCTTCGACTGGGAACTGAAACAGCGCGACATCATTCCGAAAGTTCTAGTGCGTCCCCTGCGGGAGCGCTATGCGGCCTACCGGCGTGGTGAGGTCGATGAAACCACAATATGCGGCGAAATGGTGACGCTGCACAAGGGCATCTCAGAGATGAAGATGATGGACGCGGCCTGCCGCTTCTTCGATGAGTTTTTTGTCGTGCAGATCTTCCCCGAGATGAAGGAACTGGTTCGCCGCCTCCAGAAAAATGGCTGCGAGGTCTGGGCAGTGTCGGCTTCGAATGAATGGGTGATTCGTGTCGGCATGAAGCATTTCGGTATCCCTGAAAGCCGCATTCTTGCGAGCAAGGTCGAAGTCGATAATGGCATCGTCACGGATCGGCTGATCCGCGTACCTTCCGGTCTGGGCAAACCACAGGCACTGCGTGAAGTCGTGAAGAAGGAGATCGATGCTGCGTTCGGCAATTCCCGCTGGGATCGCGACATGCTGGCGATGGCGAAGCATGCGTTTGCGATCAACCCGAATCCCGACCTCGAGTCCGCGGCCCGGGAACAGGGCTGGCGGATTTACTTTCCCGAGGGCGCTGGTTCACGGAGTTGAGTTTGCCGCTCGCCACCTGCCGTTTACAATTGGACTGCAAATGTATTCCGCGCAGTTACTCGATCATTTTCAGAATCCGCGCAATGCCGGAGAGCTTGCCGATGCGGACGCGATGGTTGAAATTGAAAACCCTGCCTGCGGAGACTTATTGCGCCTGATGTTGACGACCCGCGCCGGCCGCATTACCGAGGCACGATTCAAGGCGAAGGGATGCGTGGCGGCGATTGCCTGTGGCTCGGCATTGACAGAATTGGTTGTGGGGAAGACGCTGAAGGAAGCTAAGAACCTGCGGCGTGAGGAGGTAATTACGGCTGTAGGCGGTCTGCCCCAGGCTTCAACCCACGCCGCCCAACTGGCCCTCGACGCGCTTTCACTAGCGCTGCGTTGCATTGGACGTTAGGTCAGCATTCACGCCATCCTCCCACACACCGCGCCGCATCGCGGGGCCTCCAAAACATACTTCTCCGCGGTATCGACGCTCTGGCGTTCGCTATACATCTCAGACTCTTTGCCTGCACGAAAGGAATCCGCCAGATTACCTGGGTTCCGTCTTCCACAGCCGTGAATCTCCCACTCTGAGTTAAGATTCTCCTCATGCCTGTCACGACCAGAATTGAGGAAGTTCGCAACGAAATCACGGCGCTGGCTCAAGCCGCGCCTACGGCCAAGGACCTCATGCAAGGTGTCTGCAAGCTCTTGCACGAGCGGATGCTTAAGTACAACTGGGTTGGCTTTTACATGCTCGAACTAAATGCCCAGCCTCCCATGCTAGCGCTGGAAGCCTTCGTGGGCGCCATGACTCCGCACACGCGAATTCCGCTCAACCAGGGCATTTGCGGAGCAGCAGCCTCGAGCGGGAAGACAATCGTGGTCGACGACGTCAGCAAAGATCCTCGCTACCTGGCGTGCTCCCTGGAGACGAAATCCGAAATCGTTGTACCTATTTTTGTGAAAAACCAGGTCACCGGCGAGCTCGACATCGACAGCCATTTCCCCGCGGCGTTTGGCGCTGAGGACCAGAAACTCGTCCAGTACTGCGCTGAGGTTGTAGGAAAAAAGATTGAGAAGTCCAAGTGAGCTCTGAGAAGAGCAAGGTCCTGGTCTCCGAGACTGGGCGCGTGTGGCTCAGTTCCGTCGCCAGCGGGCTTCACGCCGCTATGTGCAATGTATGAAACGCGTCGTCGCCGCGGTGATCGAAAAGGATGGCAAGCTGCTGGTGTGCCAGCGGACACGACATCAGACCATGCCGCTCAAGTGGGAGTTTCCCGGGGGAAAAATTGAAGAAGGCGAGCAGCCCCGCCATGCCCTGCGCCGGGAGTTGGAAGAAGAATTAGGAATCCATGCCAAGATTGGCGACGAGATCGCGCGCCTGCGGCATACTTACCCGAATGGTGCCATGGTGGAGCTGCGATTCTTCATCGTTCGCGAATACGACGGAGAAATCGAGAATCGCATCTTCCGCGATCTGCAATGGTCAGCCCCCAAGGATCTACCATCGTATGATTTTCTTGAGGCCGATGCTTCCCTGGTAAAGGATTTAGCGGCCGGAAAGCTTCTTTGACGCGGCGATCTCTGATGGGCCAGCTCTGAAACCTTCGCGCTAACCGCCACCTCTCAACGTCCAGAACCACGCAACAGTCAATCCGATCATGACAATCGTTGTCAGCCAGGCCACCGCGTTGAATAAACGCGTGTTCACGTACTCCCCCATGAGCTCTTTCTTGTTGATCAGGAGCAGCATGAAGATCAGCACGAACGGCAACACCACGCCGTTCACCACCTGCGACAATACGGCAATTTTCACCAGGGGCAGTCCCGGTATAAGAAGGACGGCGCCGCCGGCCACGATCAGCAGCGTGTATAGCCAGTAGAAGAAGGGAGCCTCGCTGAACTTCTTGTCCACGCCGGATTCAAAGCCCATCCCCTCGCACACTGTATAAGCCGTGGAAAGAGGCAGAATGGACGCTGCAAAAAGTGAGGCATTGAAGAGCCCGACGGCAAACAGGATGTAAGCGTACTGCCCAGCCAGCGGCTTCAATGCCTGGGCTGCGTCGGCGGCATACTTGATGTCACGGTATCCGTGGACGTACAGCGTCGCCGCGCAGGCTACGATGATGAACCACGCCACTACGTCCGTAAAAATGCAGCCCGCGATCACGTCCCAGCGCGAGGCTTTGAGTCCGCGCCGGGTTACTCCTTTTTCCACGATCGAGGACTGAAGATAGAACTGCATCCAGGGAGCGATCGTGGTCCCAACCACGCCAATCACCATATACAAATAGGCCTGTTCCCGGAATCTGGCCCATTCGGGCGGCTTGAAGGTCGCCGCGGTTGCGACTTTCCATGCCGGATGCGCCAGCACGCCGGCGAAGATGTAAGTGATATAGAAGAACGACGCTGCCAGGAAAACCTTCTCCACGCTCTTGTACTGGCCCTTGACCACGATCAGCCAAACGATCACACCGCAAACCGGCACGGTCACGTAACGTGAAAGCCCGAACAGCTCCAGGCTGGTAGCGATGCCAATAAATTCGGTGACCACGTTGCCGAAGTTGGTGATCAGGATTCCGAGCATCATCAGAAAAGTGATGCGAAGCCCGAACTCTTCGCGGATCAGGTCGCTCAGGCCTTTGCCGGTCACTGCGCCCATGCGCGCACTCATCTCCTGCACTACGATCAGCGCCAGCGTGATCGGGATCATGGTCCACAACAGGAGAAATCCGTATTGTGCCCCGGCCTGCGAATAGGTCAGGATGCCGCCGGCATCGTTGTCGACGTTCGCCGTGATGATCCCCGGCCCGACTACGGCGAGGAACAACAGGGTCCGGCCTCTCCAGCGTCTCCAAAGCTTCATGCGAACATTTCGCCGACATAGGAATTAAAACAACCCGGACAGGCCTGTGCTCGCGCTTCACAGCGCGCAGTCCGGCCCAAGGCGGCATCAGAATACATGGGGAGCCCTTGAAGGGCATAGACGAAAATGAAAGATTTTGGAGAAAAGAATCGAAACCGCAAACAGGTTAAGATGTCTCCGGGACTAGACTACTCAGGCCAAGACTTCGGATGACCAAGAACTCCGCGCGCGCCTTTTATCTCCTGATCGCTCTCGTCGTTGTCCTGCTTGACCGCTGGACGAAGCACATCGTGGCGAAGCGCATCTCGCTTTATTCTCATATCCAGGTCATACCCAGTTTTTTTAGCCTCACCCATACGGAGAACACTGGCGCGGCTTTCAGCCTGTTCGCCGACTCGAACGCGCACTGGAAAACGGCGATGCTGATCGTGTTTTCCATGGTCGCGTTGCTGGTGGTTTCGGTTCTGCTCTGGAGAAATCATCATGCTCACGTCGCCACGGGCATTGGCTTGTCGCTGATTATGGGAGGGGCCGTTGGGAATCTCTGGGATCGCCTAGCCCGCGGGCGCGTGGTCGACTTTCTGCTCTTTTACGTGAAGCGATATCAGTGGCCGGTGTTCAATCTGGCGGACAGCGCGATTGTTGTGGGGGCGGGGTTACTGGTGCTGGAGATTCTGTTCGCGAAGTCCCACACTCGGGATGAGCCCATTTAGATACGGCCCCACCGAGCACTGGTGATTAGTCTTGCCAGCGACCCATACACTTTGAAAAGTGTCCCAACCCCCTCCGCAGACCCGAACAACCACCATAACCTAGCAAAGGCTCAAGCAGGATCCTTAAAACGCTGCCTGAGACTTACCCTCCGAATCAAGGAAGAGAGATGCAAACACGACTTGTCTGCACCGTGGTCATGGTCGCCTGGACAGTCGGTTCGGTGGCGAGTTCGAAGAAGCCGACGCCAGTCCTCACTCAGAACCTTCACACGTTCGGATTTCTTAACCGATCAAAGCCCGAAACAGGAAGCTACTCCGATGTGGTCTTTCTTACGGACGAGACCGTCCTAGTAACGATCAATGAAAGAGTGTTTAGCGGCAACGTCGTCTATCCCTTTGAAGATAAGCCCCCGTCAAAGCTCCTCCTTTTCGACGTCTCACAAAGCAAGCTCGTCCGTACCGCCGAGTTCCCCATCGAGAAGAATATTCATTCGGTGAGGGCAACGCAGAATGGAGAGTTCGTTTTGCTCAACGAAGAGGGGGCCCATCTCTGCTCTGCGACGCTGGAATGCGGGATATCGGTTCCGGGCCGCGGGCCTGTTCTTGTGTCGCCAAGGGGAACAAAGCTGATCGTAGGAGGCAACGGCCAAACGGAACAGAAACTGCTCGACTCAACGACGCTGAGAGAGCTTGGCCGCTTTTCGTTTCACCACCCGGACGTGGTTCCGGGCGAGACTGCCTTGCTGGTGCAATCAGAGCGTAGGCTATCTGTCAGACAAGCGGGACAACCCGAACGTCCGATTCCGTTTGGCGGTGGTTTCATTTGGCCCGACGCTCGGTTCCTAAATGATCACATGATCGCCGGCTTCGAATCTGACACATCCCTAGCCGTCGCAGATTTCGACGGGAACATTCTCTACCGCATCCCGGCGACGACGCGGCGGAATTTGGCAACATTAGTCGCATCGTCGTCAGGCGCCCGGTTCTGTATCCACGAGGTTGGGTATACGCATTGGAATTCAATTGTGAACTTCCTCGACATCGACAGCGGAAGATCATTCAATTTCGAAAGGGTCACCGTCCTGGAGACCGATTCCGGGCATCTTCTGTTCAAACTGGAGTGGGACCCTCGGCCATACGGCGGCGGCCTAACCGATCCGGCACTTTCGCCGAATGGTCAAAGGCTGGCTATCATTCGCAACGGCAGCTTGGAAGTGTTCGAGATCCGATAGACGAGAGCCATCAAACGCTCAGGTTTCTGGATGTTTGTCTCTTACGGCGTCCCGTACAGTTGCTTGTACACGCTGGCATTCCGCAGGATGGCCTGCACGTACTCGCGGGTCTCCGTGAAGGGAATTGATTCCACGAACTCCTGGGGGTCCCGATACTTGCCCTGGTTCAGCCAGTCTTCGACGCGGTCTGATCCGGCGTTGTAGGCGGCGAGGGCGTATTCGGGCGATCCACCGAACTTGTCGACCATTCCGCGGAAATACCGCGTGCCCAATTGCAAGTTTACCGCGGGCGTGTATAACTGGCTGGCGGTATAGCGCTTCATCTTCACTTCCTTGGCCACGAGTTTGCCGGTCTTGGGCAATAACTGCATCAGGCCGACGGCATTGGCTCGCGAAACCGCGTTGGGATTGAACTCCGACTCCTGCCGGATTAACGACGCAACGAGATACGGATCCAATCCATTGGCCGCGGCCGACCGTTTCAGATCGCTCCAATATGCTTTGGGAAACAGCGCTTCCCAGTATTTCCGTGGCAGGTCAGGAATGTCGAGAGCGAAATAATTGGGCGCGGAATGCTTCATGACTTCGATGGCCTGGTCGTAGTGCCCGGTCTCGTCGTAGAGTTGCGCGGTTTCAGCCGGGCCCCAACTGCCACCTACGGCTGCAGCCGCGGCTTGCAATTCGCGCACTGCAAAATCGACGAGCCCGCCATTGCCCAGAAGCGCCGCTTTCTGAAAGTGCAACTCGTCTGAGGGCGGTTCCGAGTCCGTCACTTTGCCGCTGATTTCGAGGGGCGGCACGCGATCGAGCAAGGCGAATCGCGTGGTCGCATCGGCCGTTGCTGCCGGAAGAAGCTTCAGCCTTTGCCTCCCCAGTTCCGCGTAATAGAAGTTGCGATAGCGATCCGAAAGCTTCTGATAAAAGGCGCGGGCCATGAGGGGCTGATTGTCTTCCTCGGCCAGCCGAGCGCGCCAATAGAGAGCAGCAGGGGTTTCCGCACCGGAGGCATAGATTGCGATCTGTTCTTCGAATGCCTTCTCGGCCTCCTCATTGCG
>DATHMS010000100.1:0-8489 GCA_035486795.1 Candidatus Sulfotelmatobacter sp.
AGGCTCGGACGGTGCGGATTCGACTTGCGGGTCAAACGGATTGCTGGATTATCCGCACTACACCCGGCCGGCGGAGTTTCGCGGGATCGCGGTACCGGAGGCGTTGATGTCCGGCAACCACGAAGAAATTCGGAGATGGCGGCGGCAGCGGGCGCTGGAAAAGACTTTGCGCAACCGTCCTGATTTGCTGGAAGGTGCGGTGTTGAGCGAGGAAGACAAGAAATTTCTGGCCGGGATCAAGAGAGATGGAGTTAGGTGAATCGACATCCGCCGACCACTACAAAGTTGTTCACTGTGACAGACATGGTGACCGACGGGAGGCCTTTGTCTGCGATCACCTGTTGCACGGAACGCGTCAGGGATTTTTCTCCGCCGATGACCCTGGGAATCCGCATCCCGATGCTTGGTGCTGGAAGTGCGAGCAGGTCCGGTCGGCGCATGCGGGTGCCGACGGGGAGTGGAATGAGAAGAGTGAGGCTCTGCTTAAGATCAGACTCGTCTGTGGAGAGTGCTACCAGGAGATCAAAGGAAGAAACGTTCTAGACACCGAACCGGTGCAGTAAGCGGCTAGAAGTTGTGCCGAGAGATACAGATTTTCAGAATTCAGAAGGACTAACCATCATGTCGAACTTAATCATCGAAAAATTGCTGGTGAAAACCCAACGCACCGACATTCCGGCGTTCCACCCGGGCGATACCGTCCGCGTTCATGTGAAGATCAAAGAAGGCGACAAAGAACGGCTGCAGGCCTTCGAAGGTGTTGTGATCAAGCGTGACAACGGACCGCAGGCCAGCTTCACCGTGCGCAAGATCAGCTTCGGCCAGGGCGTGGAGCGCATTTTCCCCGTCCACTCCAAGGTCATCGACAAAGTGGATCTGCTTCGCTCGTCCAAAGTTCGTCGCGCCAGGCTCTATTATCTGCGCGGCCTCAAGGGCAAGGCGGCGCGACTGCGCGACGTTGAAAAGCCAAGCTGAACAACCGAGTCGAAGACTGTCCGCTGCGTTCTCTATCCCGCGACCGCTGCCATCGGCTCCGTGACCACCTCGAGGTCGGCAAAGTCCTCGGTAAGCGGCTTTCTCAACCGGCTCAGCACGTAGTCGAGCAAGGGACGGTCGCCGTGCCGGATCTCATGAAACTCCACGCCCATGGCGCGGTTCTGCGCCGTATATCTCACGCGTCCGCGCAGCCCGACGCTGACGTCACACATATTCAGGACCAGCTTTATTCCAGTGCCCGGCGTTAGAATATTTCCGGCGCTGACCAGGCAGCCGTATTCGGAGAGTTGCTCCAGACGCCCATCAAGACGAGATTGTCCGCCGATCTCTGCCAGGTCGGCGTCTCCTTCCACCAAGTAGCGCGGGCGCCGGCGCCGGTTTTGCTCGCCCCTGGCGAAAGCATTCATCATGGGCTTTTGGTTTGGACCAGCAGGGATTACCGGCAGATATTGCTCTTCCATCTGCCGCAGTTCGTCTTCCCAGGGAAGCTTGCTGCCCTCAACGCATTCCACCGTGAATTGGCCGCGCAGGGCGGAGCTGGGATCGGCTGTCCAGACTACCTGACAGACAGATTTGTTGCGGCCGCGCTCGACTGTAATCAAGTCTCCCACTTTGACGTCGCGACAGGTGAGCAGGCGCGCTCCGCGCGGATGGATGTCATAAGTACAAGCGAACTCGATCCCGCTTCGGCCGCCGTTCTGCATGTGGGTAAGCCGAACTGGAAGGGCGAGGTGGATCAGCTTCCCGACTGGAGCGCCTTCTGGCGAGGCGGTTCCTGGCAGAGTCCCTCGCTGCGGCTGGATTATTTCGTCGCTCACAACTGTTCCTCGCGAACGGGGGACCTGTCGTCAACATAGCAGTACATGTACGAACGGACAATGTACGTCCGTAATCGAAGTAATGGTTACTGAGTGGTATTACCTCGAGTGAGCAGCAAGTTTCTTGCGGGAGTTTTGCACTTGCATGCACATGCGGCGGCAAGTGAAGATGGTGGGCATTCTCATTCTCAATGTCGAGCCCTGCGAAGGTTTCGCCCGAGTTCGCTCTTTCTCCGGCAGCGGCGAAGCTGCGTCTGCTGAAAAAACTGCGCTGCACGCTGCGTTACGAGAAAAACGCGTGGGCGGCCGGGGCAGCGATGGTTGCTGGCGTGGACGAGGTGGGGCGCGGGTCTCTGTTCGGCCCGGTGGTGGCGGCGGCCGTTATCCTGGAGCGCGGCTACCGCATTCGAGGCTTGCGGGATTCCAAGTTGCTTCTGCCGGAACGCCGCGAAGTGCTGGCGCCGCGCATTCGCGAACATGCCGTCGCTTGGGCGGTTGCCGCGGTGGATGCAGCGCGCATCGACCAGATCAATATTTACCAGGCGTCGCGGGTTGCCATGCGCGAGGCGGTGTTGCGCCTGCGACCTGCTGCGGACCATCTGCTGGTGGATGCGGTTTGCCTGGATTGCGAACTGCCGCAGAAAGCCATCATTCATGGGGATGCGCTCTCGGCTTCGATTGCGGCGGCTTCGATTCTGGCCAAGGTGGAGCGGGATCGAATGATGTGCGAATGGGATGCGGTCTTCCCCGAGTATGGGTTGGCCTCGCACAAGGGCTACAGCACCCCACAGCATCTGGCAGCTTTGCAACAGTACGGTCCGACGCCGCTGCATCGGCAGTCGTTTGCTCCGGTGTGGAGTAGTCCGGTGGAGCAAGTGGTCTTTGAATTCAACTGACATTTCCCGAAACGACACCCCGCCGTTGATTGGGGTATACCCCCCTCCCCCCTGGTCTATTGGAATCATTGCTGTAGCGAGAAAACACAAAAAAATCTATTGAAATCAGGCGCTTACAGGTAAAATCTTCCCCTTAAAGGACTTAAGCGCTGATTTCGTCTTGACACCTATGTCCTCTCAATTAATCTTGCCGCATGAATCCAACACTGAAAGCGGTTGTCTGGGCAGTGGTCTGGTTTGTCATAGGTCACCTCAGTTGCGCTCTGATGCACCACTTGCATCATCACATGCCCAGATAGTCTCTGCTTCCATGGTCAGCTGAATGGCCTGTGGATGGCAAGGTTAGATGTCACAGTAGAAAACAGGGCTTTGGTTGGATAAGGCGCCGCACTTCCACGGTTGCGCGGGCATCATCGCGCGGGACGCAGAGAGACGTTGCAAGCAACGTCTCTACGACAGTTCAGTGGTCGACCCCAGACGTTCTTTACACTTTAATTTCCTGCTTCAGCGGTCTCGCCGTTCAGGGTGGCGTTTAGGTCATTGAGTAGCTTGGTGTTGTTGGCTAATGCCTGACGCAGGATTTCGGCTTGCTGTTTGGCTGTTGCCCAATCCTGTTTCTCGACTGCTTCGGTTAATCCCGGCAATTCCAGGTGGGCATAGGTGTAACGGGCGCCGTAGAGGATGTGTTTGAACCATGGCCGACCGGGGATTCCGTCGGGGTTGAGCCAGTTGCGTTCGACCTGCATGGTGCCGTGATTGATGGTTGCGGCTAGTCTTGGGTTGATTGTGCCTGAGGCCAGGGCGCGGCTCGCGGATTCGTCGAGGCGCTTGCCGGCGGCTTCGAAGTCGTCGACGGCATTGAGGACGGGGTTGAGATCTAAGTTGGATTCCTCGTTCGCGTCTCGAGCACTTTCTGATCTAGATTCGTCGTAGGAAATCATCGAGGCGAGGCTGAACGTGCCCGAGGGGCTAAAGCCCAAGTCCTTGGCCGGTGCTAGCGGCACGGCTGAAGCCGTGCCCTTCCCGATCCCGTGTGACGCTGAAGCGGTGCCCTTCTGACTCCCCTGCGAGGCTGATGCTGTGTCCTTCTTACTCCCGCTTGCGGCGAGATTGTTTTTCTTAGCCAGTTCGTTCACGAACTGGCGAATGTTGTCGGCGTAGCTGGCGAAGTCGAAGGGGAGCAGGTCGGCGTTGGCGAGGCGCAGGGCGAGCACGCCCCACAACTGTGACATGAGCGTGTGATAGCGGTAGCCGGGATCGCCGAAGTGGTTCATCCAGAAAAAGTCGTCGTAGGCGGAATGGTAGACGCCGTAGGGTCCGTCGAACTGCAAGCCGAGGACGGGCATGCCTACGAAGTTGAGGAAGACGGTATGGTCAGAGCCGCTGCCGATGCGGGTGTCGGCCAGATTTAGATCGGTGACTGCTTCTGATTGCTTGGCTTCGCTCCGCTCGCGTGTGGATGATTCCTTCCACGCTTCGTAAAGCGTCTTGCCCGAGGGATCTTTTAGCGTGCGGCTGGTTTCGACGAGCATGGGCGCGAGCGATGCCACTGCCTGGCCGTGGAAATTCGGCCCGGACGTGGAAGAATCGACGTTGATGTAGGCTACGGCTTTATTGCGCAGTTCGTCGGCGAACTGCTCTCCCCACTCGGTGGAGCCGGTTAGGCCGACTTCTTCGCCGTCCCAACTGCAGAAGACAAGGGTGCGACGCGGACGGGTTCCGGCTCTCGCCAGCTTTCCCAGGGCGCGGGTCAGTTCCATCATGGATGCGGTGCCGCTGCTGGGGTCGACGCCGCCGAAGACCCAGGCGTCGCGGTGATTGCCGAGGACGATCCAATCGTCGGGCAACTGCGCGCCGCGAATGCGGCCTTCGACCACGTAGTAAGGCTGCGTGGAGTTGTCCATTTCGATTTTCACGTGGACGCGCACACGGTCGCCGCCGAGGTGATACTTAATCGGCAAACCGCCCTGCCAATCTTGTCCCTGCCAATCCGTGGGAGCGACGGGGCCATCCATCTGGGCGAGCAGTGGCTTGGCGTCGTGCCAGGAAAGCGGTAGCGCCATGATCTTCGGGATCGAAACCGCCTGCTCGACAGGAATGCGCTTGGCGCCGGGAACAGAAGCCCATCCGGGAGTGAGCGGGTCGCCGGGGACCATGAAATCGTAAGTGATAGCTCCGCGCTGGATGTGATATTCGGGACCCCACGGGCCGTTGGGGACGACCTTACCTTTCTTGTATCCGTCTTCGGCGGGATCGCTGTAGATGAGAATGGCGGCTGCGCCTTCGCGCTCGGCGGTGAGCGCCTTGAATCCGCGATAGCTGTAGGGATTCGAATAACGCACCAGCACGACCTTGCCTTTGACGTCGATGCCTTGCTTGCGGAGATAGTCGTAGTCTTCAGGGTTGCCGCTGTGGGCGTAGACGAGCGGGGCCGTCACCTCGCCGGAGGCGGACATGCCACTCCACGCTGAACTTATGCTCTTGTTCTTCATATCAGGATCGCCGGGGACAGGTAGTTCGCGTAGGCCGGCGCGGTAGTGCACAGGCGCTACCATCTCAAGCGAGGTGAACTTGGGATTGCTGCCGTAGACGTCGTAGCGGCGGATGATGACGTCTTCGAGGCCTTCGTTCCGCCACTCGTCGGCGATGTAGCGAGCCAGTTCATTGTTGCGTGGGGAGCCGGCGACGTGGGGCTCGGCGGTGAAGATGTGATGCTGGCGTCGCTCTTCGTCGGGGGAAGGGATGGCTTTGAACTTGTTTTCGATTTCGGCTTCGTGAGCGGCGGCAGAGGGAGTGAATCCCATGATGGATGTTTGGGTTTGAGACAACAGCGGTGAGTGAAGGGCGAGCGCCAGATAACACAGGGCGCTGGTGGAAAGCTGCATGGGCCGGCGCAAGCTCATGATCGGCATCTCCTCGTAGGCGAGTGAATGGGTAAACGGAAGCGAGCCAAACGCGTGATTATTGCGTCGCAAAGAACGCGACGCTTCGCGCGGCTCGCCCAGATCCTTCGCGAGACAAAAAGCGTCTCGCGAAGGATGACAACTCCACTTAAGACTACTTCGCTTTGTAGATCTCTGACAGCAAGTCCGGCTTTGATTCATCGCGTGCCAGGTGAGGGTAGCGTTCGCCGCCGTGGTAGTCGAGCTTATAGGTATTGAAGTAATCCGTGTTCTCGACGAGAAGTTCGAGGGGAGCCGTGCTGCTCTTGCCCTCGCGGAGCGCGTCGCGCAGCACTTCAGGCGAGTAGTGGCGGCGGTTTACCGCGATCAACTTCATGCCGGGACCGATTCCGGCCAGGGCTGCGGGCATGCCCTCGATGGTGTCGGTGATGGTGCCGTCTTCGCGCAGATCGATTCCGATCGAATAGGCTACGTCGATGAAGCGGCCGCTGCCCTCGCCACCGCGATCCATTTCGGATGGAGATTCGTCATAGACCACCTTCCATCCGCTGCCTTCGATGCCGCCGAGCGGAGCGCCGGGGCCGTGATTCGTGAGCCGCTCGGTCCAGAAGCCACGCCAGTCGTAGGGTACAACCTGATTCAGGCCATTGACGACATCATCGAAGGTGTAAGTCTTTACCATAGGACCAGTGCTGGGAGCGCCGTGGAAGAGTTGGCAGAAGTCATCCAAGGATTTCTTGCCCTTGCTCTGCTGGCGGATGATGACGTCGGCCCAAAGCCAGTCCAGAGTGCCTTCGTCGTAAAAGTCGGTTGACCGACGCCAGGACTCCCAGGCCTGGGGAGAGAAATAAAGCTCGGGAGCGGCGTCGGCAGTATCTTGCAAGTTGCGCCACTCGCGCCCCGGAGTGTGGTCTAGGGCGGCGGCGGTCATGGACAAATCGTCGCGGGCCTGCTCGGGAGTGAGCAGTCCGCTGCGGGCGGTCAGCACGGTGCCGAGGTAATTCGTCAAACCCTCGTAAACCCACAGCAGATCGTCTTGCATGGGCTGCTCATAATCGGGCGTGGCGAGGCCGGCAGGCCGGCGGTATTTTCCGTTCCATGAATGCACATACTCGTGTGGGAGCAGACCGGCTTCCAGCTTGCGTTCGCCTTCATCTACCAACCCGCGCTCGCCGACGCGGCTGTCGTCGGATTCATGGTGCTCCAGTCCGAAGTGCGCGACGTGATCACTGAGGCTGTACAGGAAATGGTAGTCGCGATAGTGATGCGCGCCGAAAAGCTTGTTCGTCTGCTCGACCAGATTCTTGTAGTGGTCCCACACGTCCTGCGGAGGGTTTAGAGCGGCGGCGCTGTCGGCGGCGACGTCCATCTCGACCGGCGGGTCGTCGGCCAGCTTGATGATTTTGAGGAATTCTCCCGTGATTACGGGGGAATCGATCAGTGTGGTTAGGGAAGCGGGTTGAAATATGATCTGAGTGTCACCGTTCTGACCGGTGAGTGATGTCGATGCGATGGGTAAGGGCGTGCCATATTTCCAGCCTGGGGGAAGTTTCAGAGTGGCGACGTAGGTGAGATCGTCTGACTTCCAGCCCTTGGGATAGAGCAGGACCTGATTCCAGCTGATAACCGCCATTTTGTCGGTGGCGGAAGAACCTGCGGAGAAACCGCCTTCGAAGGTCGCGGGAGAGAGGAAATCGAGTTCCGCGTCTACCTCCTTCTCGCCGGCGGGAACGTCGACGTGAATGGTGAAGCCGTCGAGTAGATCGCGGCGCCACTTCAGGGTCTTGCCGCTGGCCGTGAATTTCAGTCCGGCAAGATCGATAACGGGGCCGTCGGGAGCGTGCTCGCCGGGAATCCACTTCGGGTAATAGAGTGTGAGGTCGCCGGGGCTGGCGGGGATTTTCAGTTTAGCGTGAAAGATTTTGCGGGGAGTCGAGGTGGCGTCGACGAAGAGGGTGACGGTCGGCGGCGTGGCTGACCAACTGAGAAGAGAGAAGAGAAGAATGCAGACTACTCCCAAGACTCTTGAGAGTTTCATTTATAAGGGCCCCCATTCGTTCGATAACCGGATCGCACTCGCTGCAGAATTTTAGATTCTAGCAGGGCGTGGGAGGGCGGTACAGGAAGCTCGTACAAGGGTGCACCAGCGCTGCTATCATCTCCACGATGTCGCGGCGCGGGAAATTTATTACGTTCGAAGGGCTGGACGGAACCGGCAAGAGCACGCAGATGCGCAAGCTGGCGGCTGCTTTGCGCGCGGCGGGGCATAAGGTGGTGGAAACGCGCGAGCCGGGAGGAACGGCTACGGGCGAGAAGATTCGGCGGGTCTTGCTTGACTCGGCCACCGAGGGGCTCTCGCCATTCGCAGAGATGGCGTTGATGTTTGCTTCGCGCGCGCAGCACATTGCGGAGGTGATCCAGCCGGCGCTTGATCATGGGAAGATTGTGCTGTGCGATCGCTTCACTGATTCCACGGAGGCTTATCAGGGAGGAGGTCGCAAGCTGGGCAGCGAGGCTGTGCTTGAGTTGCATCGCGTTCTTTGTGGAGATTTGCAGGCTGATCTTACGATCCTGCTCGATTCTGATCCGGCGATGAGCGTGGGGCGGGCGCGGCGGCGGAACCGGCGGGCTTCGCATGGTGCTGGCAAGAATGCGGGCAAACATCACTCCGACGAAAACCGCTTCGAGCAACAGAGCCGGGCTTTCTTTGCACGGGTGCACGAAGGTTATCGTGCCATTGCCGCACGAGAGCCGCAGCGTGTTGTCGCGGTGGATGCGAGTGGCACTCCGGCGCAGACGCATCGAAGGATTATGGAAGCCGTGCACCGGAGGTTGAAGCTGGCGGGGAGAACCGCATGATTTCACCACGGAGGCAC
>DATHMS010000101.1:0-3348 GCA_035486795.1 Candidatus Sulfotelmatobacter sp.
CCGAGGCATACTGGATGCCGCGATCGGAGTGATGCACCGGGCTGGCGCAGGGTGATGGCTCGCTCCAGAGCCAACAGTGGCAGGCGCCAGGTCCACAGGTAATGGCGCTCTATCGCAGCGAGCCCGAACTTGCGCACGCGATCGTCGAAGTTGAGCCAAGGCTGATCCATATTCTTGAAGGGTTGATCACGGGCTATCTCGCGGAGAAAGCCAAGCGCAAACATGCTTGACTGAGAACGGGCATGGATTATGTCCAGATAGCCGACGGGCGGCCTTCGAGATGACGGAGGTAAGGAGATAATGTGCGTGCAATCGTGAAAGCTTGCACGAGCCAGTCGGGATAGCGATTTCACTTGGCCGTGTCGGTGTTCACTGCGATTACGGAGATCTCTGCGAGATTTCTTACCCACCTTGCAGGTCGCTTTTCTTCGGTTGAGACGATCTTGAACAGTCCATCCTTCCCGAGTTTTTGGCCATCCATGGAGTCGGCAACGATGACATCGCCGGTGTGGATCGACGGGTCGACCTCTGCGAGCGCGTATAGGACGCTGTATTTATCGGTGCCTTCGGCAATGACCGCGGTCATGAAAAGCTTGCCGCGGACCTTCTCCCCAAGCGGCACGTTTACCTTTGCCAGCAGGTCGGCCAACGGCACGCCCGCATATTTCTCACTGGCCTTGGTGTGTTCGTTGTAAACGGACACGGTTTTATGCGCCATGGCCGCCAGATCATCCGCGGTGATGGTGGTCGATTTGCCATCGAGCCCACGGATCGTGAGCTGAGTCGATGGGACCGTCGGCCGGGAGTGGTCCATTTCCTGGGCGTAAAGAGCCGGGCCGCCGGAGATCAAAGTGGCGATTGCGATCAAAATCGCGGCAGTGAAAGGGAGCAAGCGCATTCTGTTCATGCGCACATTCTAGAGCAGTTTCGGAATGCACATAGAACTCGCGCTGAGGTGCTGTGGTAAAAGCGCGCCTGAGTGACCGGCATCCGGGTGCTCTTCGCCTAGGAAGCGCAGCTTCCCAGCCGCGGCCTGTCAATATTGACAGTTGCCCCGCGCCCGGGAGTTGAATTCAGCTGACAACGGCAAGATGACCACTTGCCTGGCTTGGTTGATCGCCACAAAGACCGTGGCAAGGAGGCGCCAATGACGGCCAAATTAGAATCCTTTCTCGGAACTTCATTTGCTTTGAGTTTCATGACGTCAGAAGCGCCAATCGTTCGAACCCATCCAAAAACGAAAGCTGCCCTCCAGCGCGCATTGATCTCCACCGATCTGGCGAACGTTGAGCTTGCCCGGCCCGGCAATGCCTGGGTTCCGGCGGCAGCAAAGTGAGAGGTCCTACGAAAGAACTACATGTATTTCTCATGCCTGAAGCATCCCACCCCCTTGGTTCCGAGGGTGCAGAGAACTTTAACTCCAACTCGCCAGCGGACCGCTTCGGGAAGGCGGTCGTGAGAAATCGGGACACTATGCCTAGAATGCAGAAAGCAGTCGCTGTATTGATGAGTCTTCTTCTTGTCGTGACGACGTCACCCGTTGGGGCAGGCGCGCAGAATGCGCCGCCTTCGGGAACTCAGGAGCAACCTCTTTCCGGCGATGAGCTCGACGGGCTCGTAGCTCCCATCGCACTTTATCCCGACGCTTTGGTCGCGCAGATTCTCGGTGCCGCAACTTTTCCCTACGAAATCGTCGACGCCACACTCTGGCTCAAAGACAACTCGCAGTTGAAGGGAGAGGCGCTCGCCAAACAAGTCGATCAACAATCGTGGGATCCAGCGGTGAAAGCGCTGACCCAGTTTCCGTCGGTGCTCGACAATATGGCGAAGAACCTCGCCTGGACCTCCGCACTTGGCGAAGCGTCGGCCACGCAGCAGGCGGACGTTATGGCCGCGGTCCAGCGATTGCGCGCCAAGGCGCAGGCGGCGGGTAATCTGAAATCGAGTTCAGAAATCAAAGTCGTCCAGGAGAGCCCGCAGACAATCGTCATTCAACCGGCGAATCCACAGATTGTGTATGTTCCGGTGTACAACCCCGCGGTGATTTACGGTGTTCCCTACGTGTATCCGGGCTATGTCTATGTCGCCCCGCCTCCATCGACTGCGGTGATTGCTTTCGGCGTCGGGATCGCGGTCGGAGCAATGATGTATGGGGGGTGCTGCGGGTGGGGCTGGAGCTATTGGGGAACCAACTGGCACAGCCATACCATTATCTACAATCGCAACATTTACGTTGGGAACAGCTATTGGCGCGGTGGCTATTACGGCGGCGGCTATCGTCCCGGCTACCCTGGTTACCGCCCAGGCCATCCCGGCTACCCTGGTTATCGCCCGGGCTATCCCGGCTATGGTCGTCCGCCGGCTCCCGGCTATCGCCCTCCCGCTACCACGCTTCCCACAAATCCAGGCGGTCGCCCGAATGCTCCCAACAATCCCGGTGCGCGGCCGGGTACACTGCCGGCCGCTCCAGGGAATCGTCCCAGCCAGCTACCGGCTAATCGACCCAGCACAAATGAAGCACGTGGATATCAGCGCCCACAGACCTCCAACACCGGCGCCGGGCAAGCCGCTCGTCCAAATGCATTTTCCGGATCCGCCGGAGGACGTGCACAGAGCGCTCGCGGGAACCAAAGTATGGCAGCGATGGGTGGCAAGGGTGGCGCAGCCCGTCGTTGATCGTGCGAACTCCCGTGATGACAGAGAGCATTTCCCAATGGGAACACTAAGTTGGAGCGATGAAGGAGCGGTATGGCGCATCTCAGGTTTGTCGAAATCAGACTTGCTCAGAGAAAGATCGATTGGCGAAATTTGCTTTTCGCGTCTTTAATCACGATCACTGCCCTCGCGGTCGGCTGCAAAAAATCTCCAGAAGCCCCCAGCGGACCGCAGACGTTCACGTCCCCTGACAACGCAGGGCAAGCGGTTTACACTGCCGCGAAAGCTGGAGACAGCAATGCGCTGTTGGCGATCTTCGGCCCCGAGGCGAAGGAACTTATCTTTTCCGGCGATCCAGTTCAGGACAAATCCGGGCTCGATTTATTCACGAGTCGCTATGACCAGATGCATCGCTGGGGCAAGTTGGCAAACGGCGGAATGGTGCTCGACATCGGCGCCGAAAACTATCCCTTCCCCTTCGCGTTGCTGAAGAACTCTTCGGGGCAGTGGTATTTCGATACTGCTTCAGCAAAGGAAGAGGTACTGGCTCGCCGCATTGGCGGCAACGAACTGGCAACCGTGGACATTCTTCACGCAATGGCCGATGCCCAGGCCGAATACTTCAGCAAGACTCACGATGACAGCCGTGTGCGGCAATATGCCCAGAAGTTCATCAGCGACGAGGGCAAGCAA